>JAPPLB010000090.1:47252-48716 GCA_028819575.1 Bryobacterales bacterium
CGGATGAACAGCAACAGCCTTCGGGGGAAGCCGATCCGGCGCCCGTCGAGGCGCAACAAGCCGAGCAGGCTCAGGACGGGCCGGATGAGCAGCAGCAGCCTTCGGGGGAAGCCGATCCGGCATCCGTCGAGGCGCAACAAGCCGAGCAGGCTCAGGACGGGACGGATGAACAGCAACAGCCTTCGGGGGAAGCCGATCCGGCGCCCGTCGAGGCGCAACAAGCCGACGCGAACGACGACCGCCGCTAGCCGGCGTGATGAGCGCCAGGGAACATCATGTATAAAGCCACCATTTCCATTCTGTTGATCCCGCTGCTTCTTTGGGGTCAGCAGCCACAGCCGGCGAGGCCGCAACAGGATCCGGCTCGACCGCAGGCTCGGTCCGCCGGGGGACAGGAGCCCGCCGCGAGCCCTCCCGCCGACGCCGCGCCGGACCCCCAAGCGCCGACTCAGGACGCCGGCCAGCAGGCTCCGCCACAGCAACAACCCGCTCCGGCGGATCAGCCGTCACCCCGGTTGCAGTCGAACGGGCCCTCGACGGTTCGCTTCAGCAATCTGCGTCGAGCCAACCTGTTGGAAGTAGTCGACCTCATTGCTCGTCGGCTCGACATGAACTATATCCTCGATCCAGGTCTGGAAAACCTTGAAAATGGAGTTGTTTCGATCAACACCTACGGCGAACTCACTACCGAAGACTTGCTTCCGCTGCTCAAAACGATCCTTCGGATGAATGGAGCGTCCGCGGTGAAGGTAGGCAAGTTCTACAGGATCTCTCCGTCGGGCGAGATTCCGCGTCTGCCGATTTCGCCGCAAACCGATCCGGACGCCGAGATCTCTGATGACGAACGGATGGTCCTGAACGTCATCCGACTCCGCTACACGACGGCGGCGGACATATCCGTCGTTCTCGAGCCGTTCCTCGGGCCGGGCGCGCTCGTTCAAGTCGTCGAGCAGGGCAACTTGCTGCTCATCCTGGACAACAGCCGTAACATGCGCCGCACCATGGAACTAATCACATTGCTCGATGCCGAAGAGATGGCCTCGCAGCGGATGCGGCTCTTCCCGGTGGAGAACAGCTTGGCGTCGACCATTGCGGACGACCTGACCAAGATCTTCGAGGCCTTGTTGTTTACGGAAACCCAGCCCGGCTTGCAGTTCCTGCCGATCGAGCGGATCAGCTCCGTGCTGGTCGTATCGGGCAATCCCTCGGTGTTTGAGACGGTCGAGGATTGGATCGAGAAGCTCGATCAACCGGTGGCGGCGGGTGGCGTCCAGACGTTTGTCTATCGCGTTCAATACGGTCTTGCCGGCCAGCTGGCGCAAACCTTGTTGATGCTCTACGGCCCCGCCTTCGGCTTCGCCGGGGGCTATGGCGGCTATGGCGGCGGCTACGGTGGTTATGGCGGTTACGGCGGCTACGGTGGCGGTTATGGCGGCTACGGTGGCGGTTATGGCGGCTACGGTG
>JAPPLB010000014.1 GCA_028819575.1 Bryobacterales bacterium
ATGATCCAATCGCACCCAACGACAGCTCTGATTCCTGTGGGACAGACTCCTAGCCCGTATTTCTCACCACGCGGCGAGGCGAAGTGCGTGAGAAGGCCGTCATGACGACGAGCGAGCCGCCCCCGCCAGCAACACGGCCTTTAAGGTTTTTCACGAGACACGAATCACGGCTTTTATATTTTTCACGAATCATGGCCTTTTCCGAGTTCTTACCCCGTCAGATGGTGAGAAATGCAGGTTGGCCCCCTGCCCCATGAACCTCCTGGCCTCATCTCCGCTCCGTCGCGGCAAGTGGCGAAAATAGCCCCCCGATAATGCGACACGGAACGGAAAGCCTTGTTCCGGTGCCACGTCATCTCGTATCTCTTCATCCCGCGCCGTGGCGGCTTGGCGCGGCGCTCGGGCAGGCGGGCGGCGCGCCTGCGAACGGATCACGGTTTGACAGCCTCCGGCTAAGCCGATACAGTCGGATACGATGGCTGGACATCTTCCGGGCGCCCACTTCCTGCGTATCCTGGTGCGCAATCGCAGCCTGATCTACCAACTGGCGCGGCGCGACTTCGAGATGCGCTACGTCGGCTCCGTCGCCGGCTGGCTATGGGGATTGATTCACCCGCTCGTCCTGCTCGGGATCTACACGTTCGTGTTCATGTACGCCTTTGGCGTGAAGCTGCCGGCCGGCGAGGTGACCGACAACTACCCGCTTTTCCTGTTCGCGGGCATGCTGCCGTGGCTGCTTTTCTCGGAATCGCTTCAGAGATCGGCCGGAGCGCTGCCGGAGTACGCCAACCTGATCAAGAAGAGCGTCTTCCCTTCGGAAGTCGTGCCCCTGACGATTTTTCTGTCGAACTTGATCAGCCACTTCCTGGGCTTGGCGCTGCTCGTCGTCGGGACAGGGTTGTGGGTGGGACAGTGGAGTTGGACCATCATCGTCATACCGGCTCTGCTAGTCCTGTTGGGCATGCTCACGGTGGGGCTCTCCTGGTTCGCCGCCGGACTGCACGTGTATCTGCGCGACACCGCGCAAGTGCTGACGGTCCTGCTCACCGTCTGGTTCTGGCTGACCCCGATCTTTCTCTACGAAGACATCCTGCGCAACCAGTTCGACGGCCGGCTTCGCTTCCTCCTGCATTACAATCCCATGACGTACGTGGTGAGGTCCTACCGGGAAACTTTCCTGGGCAATGCGCTCCCTGCTTGGAGTGACTGGGCCGCTTTCGCCGCCTTCGCCGTGGCTACCTTCGTTCTCGGAGGACTCTTCTTCCGATACAGCAAACGCGGCTTTGCCGACGTTCTCTGAAACGAGATCCCTCCGTGACCGCGCTGGCTTTCGATTCCGTCTCGAAGAGCTACGCCATCTACCGCTCACCGATCGACCGCCTCAAGGAGCTGGCTTCGTTTCACCATCGCAACTACCACCACGACTTCTGGGCGCTGCGCGATGTATCGTTCGAAGTGCCCCGGGGTTCGATCTTCTGCTTGATCGGCGAGAACGGCTCCGGCAAGAGCACGACTCTGCAACTGGCTGCCGGCATCCTCGAACCGACCCGCGGCAAGGTCCGTGCCTCGGGACGGGTCGGCGCTCTGCTCGAGCTGGGTGCCGGGTTCAACCCCGAGTTCAGCGGCCGCGACAATGTGCGCTTGAGCGCTACCCTGATGGGTCTTTCTTCGGCCGAAGTCGACAGGCGCTACCCCGGCATCGTCCGCTTCGCCGAGATCGGCGAGTTCATCGATCGGCCGGTCAACACCTACTCTTCAGGGATGCTGGTAAGGCTGGCTTTCGCGGTGGCGATTCACACCGACCCGGAGATTCTGTTGGTCGACGAGGCCCTGGCGGTGGGCGACTACTATTTTCGACAGCGCTGTTTGAGGAAGATCCACGAGATGCGCTCCCGGCAGGTCACGATCGTGCTGGTGTCTCACAGCATGGCCGACATCAAGGCCATCGGGGAACAGGCCGTTTGGCTTGAGGAAGGCCGCGTCAAGGCCATCGGCAATGCGGATGAAGTCACCGCCCGCTATCTCGCGCGCATGGCCGAGAAAGAGGCCGCCCGCTCGCGTCCCATGGCGGCCTCTGGCAATGGCCGCGCAGCGCCCGACCCGATCCCTCGAACGGTGGAAGGGCTTTTGAACATCGATGCCCGCCGCGGGAACGGTTCCGCGGAGATCATCGGCATGGCGGCGCTTGATGCGGAGGGCCGGACGGCTTCGCTGATCGAGGCGCGGCAACCCTTGACCTTGCGGGTCAGCTTTCGCGCCAACGAACCGCTCGCGAAACCCGGCCTTGCGCTGACCATGCGGAATCACATCGGCCTCGAGTTCGCCGTCTTTGGCGCGGCTCTTGACGGATTGGAACTGCCCCCGATGCGACCCGGTGAAACGCTCACCGTCGACTTTCTACTCGACGTGCCGGAACTCTATCCCGGCAACTTCTCGTTTTCACCGGCCGTGACCGACGGGTCGCCCAGTCGCGCGGAAGTGTGCGACCACGTCGACAACGCGCTCACGCTACAGATGACCCACAATGGAAAGCCGGTCTACGGCTACGTTCGTATCCCCTGCCACGTGACTTTGAACAGCCGTTTCGGGCCTGAGGCCGCGGCATCCCTCGCCGCATCATGAATGCTCTGATCGCCGCGCTGGCGGGGGTCGGCCGCTTGGTCTTTCTCATTGCGGCGGCCCCTGTCCTGCTCGCGGGCGCCTTCACAGCATTGTGCGCAAGTGACCTTCTCCGTAGCCGGAGTCGTGGCGCTGAACGTGCGGATCAACCCGCTCGGGCGGACTCGGTCAGCGTCGTGATCCCGAACTGGAACGGCCGCGGCCTGCTTGGAAGGAATCTGCCGTCCGTCGTAGAAGCGCTCGGCTCCAACCCCGCTCACGAGTTGATCGTCGTCGACAATGCCTCGTCCGACGGCAGCGCCGAGTTTCTCCGGGAAACCTTCCCGGATGTCACCGTCATCTCCCTGGAAACCAATCAGGGGTTTGGCGGAGGCTCGAACGCCGGCATCCGAGCCGCGCGGAACGATGTCGTGTTGTTGCTCAACAACGATATGCGCCTCGCTCCCGATGCCATCCGGCATCTGCTTCAGGGATTCTCCGACCCCCGCGTCTTCGCGGTCACCTCGCAGATCTTTTTCTCTGATCCCGACAAGCGGCGCGAGGAGACCGGCCTGACCCGGGGTAGCTGGATCGAGGGCCAACTGAGCGTCGAGCATCGCATCGACCCGCGGGTGAAAGGACTCTTCCCGACCTTCTACGCCGGTGGAGGTTCGACCGCCTTCGACCGGCGGAAGTTCCTCGAGCTCGGCGGGTTCGACCCGCTCATGGAGCCCTTCTACTACGAAGACACCGACATCAGCTACGGCGCCTGGAAACGGGGCTGGGTGATTCTTTACGAGCCGCGCAGCATCGTCTATCACGACCATCGCGGCACGATCGGCAAGCATTTCAACGAAGCCTATATCCAGTCCGTGCTCCGCAAGAACCGGCTTCTGTTCGTTTGGAAGAACATTCACCAATGGCGGCGCTTGGCCGAACACTTTGCTTGGCTCTATGCAGGCCTGTGGACCCGCACGCTGTTCGGCCCGGAGACGGCCCGCCCGACTCCCCGCGGCTTCCTGCGGGCCTTGAAGCAACTGCCGCCGGCCTTGCGAGCGCGCCGCCGGGCTCGACGCCGATCGGTGATCGATGACACCGAGGCTTTCCGCCGTCCGCTCGGCGGCTACTTCTGGGACCGCTTCCGGCCACCGCGCAACGCGGACGGCAAGCTCAACGTGCTGTTCGTCTCTCCCTACCCCATCGAACCGCCTGTTCACGGCGGCGCGGTCTTCATGAAGCAGATTCTGCAACACCTCAGCCGCTTGTCCAGGGTGCATCTTCTCTGCCTGCTCGATGAGCCGCACGAGCGGGTGGAAAACGAACGTTTCGGGCAAATCTGCGAGAGCGCCGAGTTCTCCGTGCGCCAGGGGAATCTCGAAAGCGGCATCGGTTCGCTCATGCCGCATGGACCCCGCAGCTTCCTTCACGACGATTTCCTTTGGGGCCTGCACCGGGCAATCCTTCAACATCGAGCCGACGTGGTGCAGTTGGAGTACACCCACATGGCGTCCTATCACGCCGGCTTCAACCGGATAGGCATGTTCCTGTTCGAGCACGACGTCGCGTTCCAGGCGGTCTGGCGGTCGCTCGCCGGAATACGCGATCCGGCGCTCTGGATGAGAAGCTTCCACGAATACCTGCGGCTGCTGCGCTTCGAGAAGAAAGCGGTCAGCCGTTTCGATGCGGTGCAGGTCTGCACCGAGGTCAACCGTCGTTATCTCGCTTCGTTCGTCGGCAACGGCACGCCGATCGTTGCAGGTCTCAGAGCGGGAATCGACGTCGGCTTCTACCCGTTTGTCGAGCACGGCCGGGAAGCCGGCACGATTCTGTTTCTCGGCAATTTCCGGCATCCCCCGAACCGGCAGGCTCTCGACTTCTTCGTCTCGCGGGTATTCCCTGCTGTCCGCAGCGAGCGGCCAGGGGCCAAGCTGATCGTGATAGGCGCGCAAGCCCCGCCCGGCTTCGAGCAGCGGCTGGCCCAACCGGGCATCGAGTTCGTCGGCCGGGTCGATGATGTCCGCGAAGCCTTGGGCAGGTACGCCGTCTTCGTGTGCCCCATCCTCAGCGGATCGGGCGTGCGGGTGAAGCTGCTGGAGGCCTTCGCCGCGGGCATCCCGGTGGTCTCGACGACGATCGGCGCGGAGGGCTTGGCCGAACGCGGCTCGGACTGCCTCGAGCTCGCCGACGATGCGGAATCGTTTGCCGATCGAGTCTGCGGGCTCCTCGCCGACCCCGTCCGGAGCCGCGCGATGGCCCGGCGCGCGCGCCGCGAAGTGGAAGAGAAGTGGGATATGGCCGTGGTGGCGGCAAAGCTGGAACGGCACTACCGGGATGTGCTCGCAGCCAAGGCGAATAACCGCTCCAGTCCGCACCTGGAACCCTTCCCCGGCTACGAATGAGTTCTCCGTCGAAGGGCCGCGATGCCTGGTCTGCTTTTCTCGCCGCGTGGCGAAGTGCGTCAGAGGGCCGTCAGGACGAGGTGCAAGCCGCCCGCGCCAGCAACACGGCCTCTAAGGTTTTCACGCATCACGAAACACTGCCTTACCGTTCACCGTCCCTCGGCGTTCCCTGGTAGAGCCACCCCAAGCCGCGGCCAACGGTTTTCACGAAACACGAGTCACGAAACACGAATCACGGCTTTTTCGGTTTTCACTAACAACGATCCACCCGTCTGAAGGTGAGACATGCAGGCTAAAGCGAACTCCCCGTGAACTGCTTCTTCAAGCGCATCACGACCATCCGCGCCTGTCGGTGCATGGCCTTCGGTGTCGTGTCGTAGCCTTTCAGGAACGTCGACCAAAGGACCTCGCGCGTCCTGACATCCACGAGGAAGACGGCCCCTTCGGCCCGCGACGCGGAGTAAATCGGCGACCGCTCAGGGCGATAGGCCCCCGCGGGAACTGCCGCGGGATCGTCCGCTCCTTCCTCTTCCTTTGTTGCCTCGGCGATTTCTTCGGGCGTGGGAAACAGCTCCTCCATGCCCTCCAGGAACTTGCTGCTGATGCGGTCGGTCAGGATCGCCTGGGCGCGCTTCGGGTCGACGACGACGTCGAAAACACCCTCGGTCGCAACCTGCTCGGCAAGAAATTGATCGAGAGAGTCCGACATCGGCCACAGATAGACCTTCTGCACCCTACCCAACCGTTCCCAGTCAGCACCCGCCAGCGGGTGCACAGCCAGGGATACAACGCTCAATAGCGCCAAAAACAGCAACGAAAGGCGAACCATGCCCGGATTATACCAGCGGCCATTCCCGCATCCCCACTCCGGCGCGCTATGGATTGTTGTTCCTCCGGCCTGCCTCCTCACGTCGGATTCGTGTTCGAATGGATTCAGGAGATCTACCCCGAGTTGGGCAACAAGGAAGGACCGTGTGAAGAGACATGAAGCCGTTGCCCCTCGCCGCGTTGGCGGCTTGCAGTTCCTCAATGGTTGCGTACAGGCCGGCCGGCAACGTGTCTTTCCGGGCGTCGGTAAGTTGAAGCGGCACGAGCGACCGTGTCGGTGCAATGTGAAACCTCCTCCTGGTAAGCCAGACGGAATGTTCCCCTTCAGACCTGAAACATCCTCTTTATCAAGTTATCAAGAGGGGGTGACACCAATCCGGATATTTCCGGCTTGAACGATCCGCACACGGGCGGAGGAAAAACGAGCGAGAAAAGCCGGGAGCATGAACAGGGCTTGGACGCTCAACGAGAGTGTGCAACAGGCCTCCTCGATGGACAAGATCGAGCGCTGAGCATCACGAATCGCAGCCTTTACAGTTCACCAGCCGTCAGACATTTCATCTGGAGAGAACCAGGCCTCGCCCATGGTTTTCACAAATCACGAGACACGAAACACGAATCACGGCTTTTACGGCCGTTCGGTTCGCCGGGGATGCGCAAAGGACGCACCACCAGAAACCCCCGCTCGGACCGCCGCCCAGTCACCGCTTGCCTGCGAGCTGTGGTGCGGCTGTTGCACCGCTATGGCGCGGCATGGGCGGCATATTGCCCCTGCGCCAGTGTCCCCGCTCCGTCCGCCGTTCACGGTCGACCTCGCAGCGAACGCCAAATGAACCCATGCTGAGAAAGGAGAACATCCTCGATTGCGTTGACACGGCGCGAGGGGCCTTTGCGGCTCCGCGCTGGCTCTGCTATGCTGCGATTGCCGCAGGGGACTCAATGGTTACCGTAGATCGGACGCTGCGGGTCCATCCTTGGCTGGTGGGCTTGGTTGCTGCCGGCGTGTCCCTGTGCGCATTGCAGGCGCAGCAGCCAGCGCCGTCCCCTGCCCCGCACCAGCGCCTCGTCTCGCAATACTGCGCCTCCTGCCATAACGAGACTCTGAAAACCGCCGGGCTCGCGCTCGACTTGGCAAGCGCCCGCCCGGTCAGCGAGAATGCCCCGATCTGGGAGAAGGCGGTGCGGAAACTTCGCGGCCGCCAGATGCCTCCCGTGGGGTCTCGGCGTCCGGATGAGGCAATTTATGAGGCGGTGATTTCTTCGCTGGAGGCCTCGCTCGACAGCGCCGCCGCGACCCGGCCCAATCCCGGACGCACCGACACCTTCCGGCGGCTCACCCGGACGGAATACCGGAACGCCATCCGCGACCTCCTTGCCGTCGAGCTGGACTTCTCGGCGATCCTGCCGCGGGATGAGTCCAGTTCGGGCTTCGACAACATCACGGTAGGCGACCTCTCTCCGGCGCTGCTCGAATCCTACGTAGCGGCGGCGGACAAGATTTCCCGCTTGGCGGTCGGGCGGCCCGTCGCCACTCTCTCCGTCGAGACGATCAACAAGAAGCCGGACTTCACCCAGGAGTGGCATATCGATGGCCTCCCGATAGGCACCCGCGGCGGAACGCTCTTTCCTCACACCTTTCCGCTGGACGCCGAGTACGAGATCGTGATCCGGCTGACGCGCGACCGGGACGAACAGGTCGAGGGTTTGCGAGAGCCGCACAAGGTGGAGCTGCTTCTGGACAACGAACGGGTCCGTCTGTTCGAGGTCGTGCCGCCGCGCCATGTCGGAGATCATTCGGCGGTCGACAAGCACCTCAAAGCCCGCATTCCGATCTCAGCCGGTCCGCACCAGCTTGGCGTGACGTTCCTCAAGAAGCCTTGGGCCGTGCTCGAAATGGACCGGCAGCCGTACCAGGCTCACTTCAACGCGTACCGGCATCCCCGCGTCCAGCCGGCGGTCTACGAAGTCGCGATTATCGGTCCCTATAACGCGAAGGGCCCCGGCAACACGCCCAGCCGCGATCGCATTTTCGTCTGCCGGCCGCAGGGCGCCGAAGACGAAGAAAGCTGCGTCAGGCGGATTCTGGCGACGCTCATGCGCCGCGCATACCGGCGGGAGGTGACGGAGAGCGACTTCGAAAGCCCGTTGGAATTCTATCGCCGGGGGCGGTCCGAGGATGGCTTCGAAGCCGGGATCGAGATGGCCCTGTCATCGATCTTGATCAGTCCGGACTTTCTGTTCCGTGTGGAAAGAGACCCTGCCGGAATCTCGCCGAATACCGCATACCCCATAAGCGATCTGGAGTTGGCGTCGCGGCTTTCCTTCTTTCTTTGGAGCAGCATTCCCGACGATGAGCTTCTCGACGTCGCGATTCGGGGAGAGTTGAGCCGCCCCGAGGTCTTGGAGCGGCAAGTGCGCCGCATGCTGAGCGACCGGCGTTCTCATGCCCTGCTGTCGAACTTCGCCGCCCAGTGGCTGCACTTGCGCAATCTGGAATCGGTATCCCCGGACATGCGCTTGTTCCCGAATTTCGATGACAATCTGCGGCAGGCGATGCGGCGCGAGACCGAACTGCTTCTCGAAAGCGTCATCAAGGAGGATCGCAGCGTCCTTGACCTGATCGCCTCCGACTACACGTTTCTGAACGAACGCCTCGCCAGGCACTACCGCCTCCCGCACGTGTACGGAAGCTGGTTCCGCAAGGTGACGCTTGACGGCGACAGCCGGCGCGGCGGACTGCTGCGCCACGGAAGCATCCTGACGGTGACGTCGTACAACACGCGGACCTCGCCGGTCATCCGAGGGCATTGGGTGCTGGACAACCTGCTCGGCGTGCCGCCCCCACCGCCGCCGGCCAATGTTCCGACCCTGGAAGACAAGACGATCGATGGTAGCCTGTCCGTGCGGGAGCGGCTGAAGGAGCATCGCGCCAATCCCGCCTGCTTCGGCTGTCACAACTTGATGGATCCTGTGGGCTTTGCGCTCGAGAACTATGACGCCACCGGCCGTTGGCGCAAATCCGAAGAGGGACTGCCGATTGACGCAACGGGAAGTTTCCCCGGGGGCGCGGAGTTCGACGGGGTGTCGGGACTCGAGAAGGCTCTGTTGGAGCGGCCAACGCTGTTTGTAGGTACCCTGGTCGAAAAGCTGTTGACCTATTCTCTGGGCAGGGTGGTCGAGCACTACGATGCTCCTGCGGTTCGAAAGATCGTGCGGGATGCGCGCTCCGAGGATTTTCGATCTTCGTCCCTTATACTTGGGATCGTGAAGAGCAAGCCGTTTCAGATGAGGAGATCACTATGATCGTCACCAGGAAGGCTCTCCCGCGGAGGACGCTTTTGAGGGGAATGGGCGCCACCGTGGCGCTTCCGCTGCTGGACGCGATGGTTCCGGCCATGACCCCGACAGCCGCTACTCCGGCCAGCCCCGTGCGCCGTCTGGGCTTCATCTTCATTCCGATGGGATCGGATATCAACCGCTGGACCCCTCCAGGCGACCATTCGTTGACGGAGCTTTCGCCCATTCTGCGGCCGCTAGAGCGGCACAAGGACTACGTCACGGTCGTGACGAACATGGAGTTGAAGAACGCCTATCCCGGCACGCACGCGACGTCCAACTCCTCCTACCTGAGCTGTGCGAAGGCGAAGTTCACCGAAAGCAGCGATTACTATCTCGGCACGACCGTCGATCAGATAGCAGCCCGGGAAATCGGCCAGGACACGCGGCTCCCGTCTCTCGAGCTGGGCATCGAACTCCTGGATATCGTGGGGCAATGCGACGATGGCTATGCCTGCGTGTACCAGAACAATCTCTCCTGGTCATCGCCTACCACTCCCCTTCCCTATGAGGCGAACCCCCAGAAGGTTTTTGGGCGCTTGTTCGGCGAGGGCAGCCCGGAGGAGCAAAGCAGGACGCTGAAAAAGAAGGCCAGCATGCTGGATCGGGTCAAAAGCGATATTGCGCGCCTCCGGACGGAGCTGGGCTCGGGTGATCGCGTAAAAGTCGATCATTACCTGGACAGCGTGCGCGAAGTGGAGCGCCGCATTCAGATCGCGGAAGCGGGAGTGAACGAGAATCCGGCGCCGGACGCAGAGCGGCCGGTCGGCGTACCGGCTGCTTATGCCGATCATGTCCGGTTGATGTTCGACCTGCAGGTGCTGGCCCTCCAAGCGGATCTAACAAGGGTGATTTCGTTCCAGATTGCGAGAGAAGGCAGCACCAGAAGCTACCACGAGATTGGGGTGTCCGAGCCTCACCACCCGCTGACCCACCACGGGAACGATCAGGAGAAGATCGCCAAGATGGCGAAGATCAACGAGTACCATGTGTCGCTGTTCGGGTATCTTCTCGAAAAACTCAAGACCACGCCGGACGGGGACGGGTCTCTGCTCGACCATTCGATATACATGTATGGCAGCGGCATGGGAGATCCCAATTTGCACGACCACATCAACCTCCCGATTCTGGTGACGGGCGGTGCCGCCGGCAAGATGAAGGGCGGCCGGCACATCAGCTATGAGGATCGAACGCCGCTCGCGAACCTGCATCTGACGCTGCTGGAAAAGGCCGGCGTGCGCATGGACTCGTTCGCCGATAGCAAGGGGAAGGTCGAGGAGCTGCTGTCGATCTGATTCCGCGCGGAACACAAGGGAGAAACCCCATGGCGCTGAACCCGCTTTTCTCACAAAATGGCGAGGCGGCGAAGTGCGTGAGAGTGCCGTCAGGAAGAGGCGCGACGTGCTGACCGCTTGCCGCGCACAACACGGCCTGTAAGGTTTTTCGCGAAACACGAGTCACGAAACACGAATCACGGCTTTATGGTTTTTACGAATCACGAAACACGAGTCACGAAACACGGCCTCTTTACCGCGTGCTTCGGACGTCGGGTGGTGAGCAATGCAGGTTGATGCCGCCTGGAGCCATGACAACGCCGGAGCCGCATGCGGGAGCAAGCGCTTGCCGCGGCTTTGCTGCATTACGGCCGCGCTCCTGTCGGCAATGAGTCTGGCTTTCGCGGCTGACTCGCCGCTGGCAAATGCGGCCCGGACCATGGACCGGGAGGCCGTCCGCGCCCTGATTGATCAGTCTGCGGACGTGAACGCACCCCAGGCAGACGGCATGACGGCGCTGCACTGGGTCTGCCTTCGCGATGATCTCGAGATGGCCAAGCTGCTGGTCGAGACGGGCGCCGATGTGAACAGCGCCAACCGATATGGCGTGACGCCTCTCACATTGGCCTGCACCAACGGGAATGGCGCGCTCGTCGAGCTGCTCCTCGATGCGGGAGCGGACCCGAACAGCAGCCTTCCCGGAGGCGAGACCGCTTTGATGACCGCCTCTCGAACAGGGCGGGTCGAGCCTGTCAGGGCGCTCTTGGCCCGTGGAGCCGACGTTCACCGGAAAGTGCATGGAATGGGACGGCATGCGCTGGCGGGCGCGGGCGCCTTCCTCATCCGCTTGGCTGACCCTACTATTTTCGACTTCGAGACGAAACCGGAACAGACCGCCCTGATCTGGGCGGCCGCGGAAGGGCACGCCGAGGTCGTCGTGGAGTTGATCAAGGCAGGCGCCGATTTCCGGACCACTCTTTCCTCGGGTTTCACGCCGTTGCTCTTCGCGGTGAGGAACGGCCACACGGAAGTCGTGAAGACGCTCGTGAAAGCGGGAGCCGATGTCAACAAGCGCATTGATCCTCACAAGGACTGGCGTCATCGCGGCTACGGCGGGCGGCTGAGGCCCGGCGCCACCGCCCTGCATCTCGCGGTCGAGAACGGTCAATTCGAACTGGCGGCCTATCTGCTGGACGTCGGCGCCGATGCCAATGCCGCCGACCCCATCGGCTACACGGCGTTGCACGCGGTTTCCGGGTCGCGCAGAGTCTCGCTGGGCGACGCCGATCCGCCTCCCGAGCCCACGGGCGACATGACCAGTCTCGAGTTCGTCCGCAAGCTGGCGGCTCATGGCGCGAACTTGGATGCAAGGCTGAAGGGTCCGGGCATGATCAATATCGGCTCCGCCGTGTACGGGCCGACGGCGTTCCTGGCGGCTACCCAGACCGCTGATGTCGATTACTTGAATACCCTGATCGACCTGGGCGCCGATCCCCACCTCAGGGATCGGGACAACAGCACCGCGTTAATGATGGCGGGAACGAAGAGTGCGTCCGCGGAAGATATCCTGCAAACGATCGGACTGTTGCTGGATCTCGGCGTCGATATCGACGCCGTCGACGCGAACGGCGAAACGGCGATGCATGCGGCCGCCTACAATGATCGGCCCGAGCCCATCAAGCTGCTCGCCGCCAAAGGCGCCCGCATTGAAGTCTGGAATCGAAAAAACAAGCACGGGGCTACGCCATTGGCCATCGCCACGGGTTACCACAGACCGGGCAGATTTCGGCCCCAGCCCAAGGCCGAAGCGGCGATTCGTGAAGTGATGATCGCCGCCGGGGTCACCCCGCCCGAAAAAGTCACCGTTGCTTTCAAAGCAAAGCAGGGCTATTAGGCTTCCCGGCGGCTGAAACCCCGCCGGATGTATTTGCCGCGTCTTTTGTATACTATCCGCATTCCGTATTCCTCTTTGAAAAAGGTTTCTGATCATGAAGATACTCGTTGCACTCTTACTGACAGTCGTTTGGGCGCTGCCCGCGTTGGCGCAGCCCGATGAAACGGCGCAGCATTTCCATGTCTTTCCGCACATAGCCGACGGGGGTGGATGGCAATCCTCCCTGATTGTCACGAACGCCGGCCAGTCGTCGAACTCCTGTACGCTCGAATTACACGGCCTGACCGCGGACAGGTTCGAAGCCGCCGACGGCGTTATGGCTGAGGGTTCAATGGCGACATTCGATCTGCAGGAAGCCGGCAGTCATCTGGTATGGAGCACCCGGAACGAAATGGCCGTGGGGAGCGGCTATGCGACTCTAGATTGCGTTGATCCCGTCACGGCGCAAGTCGTCTTCGCCTTGACCAGCGGCACGGGCGAGCCGACGGGAATCGCCACGGTGTTCAGCGCGCAACCCGGGCATGTCTTCCAGTTTCCGATTCTGAAACAAGACGCCGTGCTTGCATTTGCGATCGCAAACAATACGGACACCGACGCGGACTGTGGCCTTGCCCTTGTTGACCTCCAAGGAGAAAATCTGGGGCACACGCATCTGACCGTCCCATCGAAGTCCAACCATGCGCAGGTGCTCAATACCTCCATTCCGATTCCGGATGACTTCCCAGGAGGGTCGGCGACGATTGACTGTGATCAGCAAGTCGCAGCGATCGGGATTCATTCCGAAACCCAACCGGACGGAGTCAACATCACCTTCAGCACGCTGCCGCCTACGCTTCTCCCCACTACGCAGTTCCAGAATGCCGACGGACTTTGGGAAGGTACCTGGAAGGATGCGATGATCGTCACGCAAATCACCTCGACAAACCCTGCGTTGGTGCCTTGCCAGGGCCTGGTCAACTGCGGGGGCACGAATTTTGCGCTGACCGTGGAACTGGTTCAGTCCGGCTCAATGGTTACCGGCACGGTGAAGTCCACCGTCTACGGGGCAGATGTGGAATTGATGGTTGCGGGAGAGGTGTCCGATGATGGGACGCTCAGCTTGTCTTCCGAAGACCCGGCTTCGTTCGTCCTCAACGGAATACCGTTAATGGCGACCTTGTCGTCTTGGGGGTCACGGCAGGACACCCTCGGCACCATGACTGGATCGATGCAATTCAACATCAACCTCAGCCCCACCGTCACGATCGCAACCGCAAGGGGATGTTTGGGGGACAAGACTCTGGACGAAGCGGCGAGTATGGACGTCAGCATGCTGTCCTCGGCATGCAGTGGCTTGCGGCGCAGCGATTCATATTAGCTGCTTTGATGGAAACCAACAGGGTGAAGACCTCCGCAACCTCGGACCGGTTCTTGTAGCTCTTTGCCGGCCGTGCCGGTTGGTTCAGGTTGTTCTTGATCCGGGTTCGCTCCCGTTTTAGGTCGGCCCGGCCGGCCGAGTGCCCCGAGGGTCTCAAATGAGGAAATCTCCATGAGACAACGGTTCCGTGCAGTCGCGGCGGCAGCGGCAATCCTCTTGATCATGCCGGACGCCGCCCGCGGTCAAGCGGCGGACGGACACCTCGTCGGAACCGTACTCGACCAGACCGGCGCATCGATTCCGGGCAGCGCCGTGACGGTCGAGAACGTCAACACCGGCGTGCAATGGAACCAGAAGGCCGATGAACGCGGCGCCTACCGCTTCAACAATCTCCCGGTCGGGGAATACACGCTGTCCGCCGCATTGGAAGGCTTCGCTCCGGCGATGCTTTCCGGAATTGCCGTCTCCCTCAATCGCGCGACCACCGCCAACATCAGCCTCGAACTGAGCGAGGTTCAGACAGCAGTCGAGGTCACCGCGGCCTCGGCGCAGATCGACACGACAACCGCGACGGTGGGAGAGTCGTTCGATGTCCGCCAAGCGCTCTACAGCCCGAGTTCCGACTTGGCTCTCGGAGTGCTGAACCTCTCGCTGCAAGGCGCCGGAGTCGCTTCGAGCGGGGGTACCGGCTTGGGCGAAGGTCCGTCGATCGGCGGCCAGAGGCCCCGTAACAACAACTTCATGGTCGAGGGGGTCGACAACAACGACAAGGGCGTCACCGGGAGGGTCGTCGATGTGCCCAACGAGGCGGTGGCCGAGTTCTCCCTGCTGCAGAACCAGTACGGTGCGGAATTCGGCCGCTCCACGGGTGGGCAGTTCAACACGGTCGTCAAGAGCGGGACCAACGAGATCCACGGTTCCCTGTACGAGTACTTCTCGAATCGTCATCTGAATGCGATCGACGAGTCCAACAAACGACGAGGCATTCATGAGAACCCGCGCCTGGACGACAATCGCTTCGGGGGCACGGTCGGCGGTCCCGTCATCCGGAACCGGCTCTTCTACTTCGGTACGTTCCAAATGAACCCGGTCGGGCTGGCCTCTGCCCCGGGCCGTCCCTTCTCGTCGCCAACGGCCGAGGGTTTCGCAGCCTTGGAACGCATCCAAGGACTTTCGAGCACGAATCTGGGAGTCTTGCAGCGCTACGTGCCTCCGGCTCCGGCCGCTGAGCGCACCACGACGGTTTTGGGCACGGAGATTCCGATTGGGGTATTGCCGATCAACGTGCCTGCGTACCAGGATAATCGCTCCTGGCTGGTCAGCGTGGACTATACAGGAGAGCAAGGAGACCAACTGCGTTTCCGCTACATCCGCAACGCGAGCACGGCGATCGATCCGGGCACGCTCCCGGACCTGCCCGACTTCGCCAGCCAACGCACTCTCTCCAGGCAACTCGTCTCACTCTCTTACTTCCGCACTTTGTCTTCACGATGGTTCAACGAGACCCGACTCGGTTTCAGCCGCTCGTCCGACAACATCCCGGCGGGTGATTTCGAGTTTCCCGGGCTTGACTCTTTTCCGAATATCACGATCGAGCAGGATCTCGACATCCAGATCGGCCCGTACCCCGTCGCACCCCAGCGGGGAGTCCTGAACACTTACCAACTCGTCAACAATGCAACCTTCGTAAATGGGCGGCACACTCTGAAGTTCGGGGTCGACGCGAGACGGAACATCACCTCCGAATTGTTCGTGCAAAGGCAACGAGGCGATTACAACTACTCCACCCTCGAACGATTCCTGCTCGACTTGAGCCCCGATATTCAAGCCGAGCGCAATACCGGCGGAGGCGTTTACCACGGGAACAACACCGAGTTCTATTCGTATTTCAGCAGCGAGACCAAGGTCCGGCGCAACCTCACGCTCACTCTCGGCCTCCGCCATGAATACAAGGGCATACCGTACGGGGACACACTGCAACAGTTGAACTCGGTCTCGAGCGTTCCGGGAGTGCTGACTTTCCGCGCGCCGAAGCCGCAGAGACGCAACTTCGCACCCAGAACCGGGCTGGCCTGGTCACCTGGGTCCAAGGGGAAAACGGTCTTCCGTGCAGGCTTCGGGGTCGCGTACGACACCTATTTCACGAACCTCGGCCAACTGCAGAAGCCGCCCCAGTTGGAGAACACGTTCCGTGGCAACCCGACAGTCGATACGCCGAATTACCTCGCGAACGGCGGCATCCGTCCCGATCAGCGGCCGGAGCAACTCGACGAACAGACGGCCCGCTCAATCACTTCGACCTACATCCCCGACCAGCACCTGCCTTATTCCCTCCAGTGGAATTTCGGGATCGAGCGGGTCGTCGCACAGGATTACACGCTGTCCGCGCGCTACCTCGGCACTCGCGGAGTCCGGCTCTTTACGCAGACCGTCCTGCCGCTCATGGCCCGGGCAACTCCGCAGCGTTCGCTGCCCACGTTCTTCCAGCGGCCGCCGCAGCCCGAGCTGGAAGCGCTGGCCCTTACCCTCGACGACATTGACTCGCAGCCGATTTCCCTGCCGGAGTTCGCCAACGCCGGATTCAGCCCGTTCATCTTCGCCTTCCCCAACCGCGGCAACTCGATCTACCACGGGCTGGCCACCGAGGCGAAGCGGAGGTTCTCGAACGGTCTTCAGTTCATCGCCGCCTACACCTGGAGCAAGAACATCGACGACAGCACTGCCGATCTCTTCTCAACGCTTCTGGCTCCACGCCGGCCTCAGGACTTCCAGGACATGCGCGCCGAACGCGGACGATCATTCCTCGACCGCACGCATCGCTTCACGATGACTTGGGTCTACGAGGCTCCGTGGCACCAGAAGTCGCGAAGCTGGTTTCGCAAGAACCTGCTGGGCAACTGGGTGCTTTCCGGCATGTACACGGCCGAGTCGCCGCAATACGCTACGGTGCAGAGCGGACTCGATTCCAACCGCAACCTGGACGGCGCCACGGATCGGGTCGTGATCAATCCCAACGGCGCCGACCGGGTAGGCAGCGACGTAACCGCATTGACGAACAGAGACGGGCAAGTCGTCGGCTACTTGGCCGACAACCCCAATGCACGCTACGTCAAGGCGGGACCCGGAGTCCATCCGAACGGCGGGCGCAACACGCTGCCGCTGCGAGGCATCAACAACTTTGATATGAGCGTGAGCAAGCGTTTTTTGGTGGGCGAGTCCAAGGCGGTCGAGTTCCGAGCCGCTTTTTATAATGCGCTCAACCATCCCCAGTTCACTCCGGGGTCGCTCAACAGCGTGCGAGCGGTCTCCTCCAACATCACGCGCAACAACCTGATCCCCGGACACCCGGTGTTCGACCGGCCGGATCAGGTTTATCCCAGCCACGCCCGCGATATCCACCTTGTGCTGCGGTTCACGTTCTAACGGGAGGAGCAGATACCCCAGGCGACCCAGTCCATAACGAAACCGGAGCTTTACGATCCGATCAGACAGGCCGGAGGAACTCGACGGGGGTGAAGGCGACGATGCGCCATTTCGTCCCGGCGAGCGAGACCCTGACGTCGATAATGCTCCTGCGGGTCTCAACGGACCCCGCACGACCGAGAGGCGAGATCTGCAACAGCCAATCGATCTGCACGCGAAAGAAGTCCCCTTCCTCAACGATCTCCTCGATGCGGATCGAAGAGGCCAAGTCCCTTTGTTCGGTCAGCACGACCACGTTCGCTTCAAGTTGCGGGTACGCTTCGAAGCGCTCACGATCGAAATGGTTCAAGAACAACGCGGCATTGCGCGCTTGCAGAGCGCGGCTCGCATCCCGCAGCATGCGCGAGACGGCCGCCTGGTCCGCTCGAGCCTCAGGGTAAGCGGAAACGAAAACAGCCAGTTGCATGAACCGTCGTCGAGTCAATCCCATCCACGCGCTCCCGGAAAAAACTCTACGTTCGATATTCCGCATTGATCCGGATGTAATCTTCGGTCATGTCGCAGGTCCAAAATCGAGCACACCCTGAGCCGCCGCCACGAATGTGAAACCGAAGGTGGATCTCGTCCGCTTCCATTGTCTTCTGGACTTCCGGCTCGTCGAAATCCGCACGGCAACCGCAGCGGCAAACGAGAAAGCCGTTCACATGGATATCCACCTTCGACGGCTCGAATTCGACGCCGCTCGCCCCGGCGGAGGAAAGAAAGCGCCCCCAATTCGGATCAGCCCCGGCAATCGCTGTCTTGACCAGCGGTGAGTTGGCGATCGCTCTCGCGATGGTTTCAGCGGCACGCTCGCTCACCGCACCTTCAACATCGATGGTCAGGAGCTTGCGGGCGCCCTCGCCATCGCGGGCAATCGCTACCGCCAGCGATTCGGCAACGTTGCCGAGTGCGGACTCGAACCTCTCGCGGTTCGCTTTCGTGACCGCCACTCCCGACGCGCCGTTGGCCAGCAGCAGAACCGTGTCGTTCGTCGATGTATCCGAGTCCACGGAGATGCGGTTGAAGGTTCTGCCCAGCACCGTCTTCAGCATCTTTCGAAGCTCGTCGGCCGGAATGACGGCATCCGTAAAAATGTAGCTCAGCATGGTCGCCATTTTCGGCTGGATCATCCCGGCGCCCTTGGCCATACCGGCAATCCGAACCTCGCCTTCCGGCATTTCGACCACGCTCCAGGCGGTCTTCGGGACCGTGTCTGTCGTCATGATCGCTCTGGCTGCTTCCGGAAAATGTTGCTGTGAAAGCTGTCCACACAGCGTGGGAAGGACCTCGATGATGAGCTTCTCGTCAAGCGGCTCGCCAATGACGCCGGTCGATGAAACCAGAACGCGGTTCACAGGCACACCCACGGCTTTCGCTGTTGCGCTCGCCGTGGCACGTGCTACTTTCGCCATCGTCGGCGTAGCACAGTTGGCATTGCCGGCGTTGACAATGATCGCTCGACAGCGGCCCTTGGATTGCTTCAAATGCCGTTCACAGAGAACAACCGGCGCCGCCTTGACCACATTGCGTGTGAAGGCGCCCGCCGCCGCGGCTTCCGGGTCCGACACCATGAGCGCCAAATCGAGTTCCAGATTCTTTCGGATCCCCGCATGCAAGGCCGCGAAACGATAGCCCAGAGGTAGATTCACTGCCGGATCTCTCCTAATCGTTCGCCCGCTTGGGGTCGGTATCCTCTCACGAAGTCAGAAGCGTCGATGCGTCTCTTGCCTTCAGGCTGCACCTCGTCCACCGCGAGCAACGATGATCCCCCACAGCCTACGTGAAGCCGGTCCTCCGATGTCGAAATCCGGCCCGGCGCAAGGCTACTCTTGCCGAGAGGCCGAGCACGGTGGATTTGCAGCCGGCGGCCTCGAAAGTAGGTATGGATGCCTGGCCATGGAGTAAACCCTCGCAGACGGTCGTAAATCCGGGGAGCCGTCAGGCTCCAATCGATCTCTCCGTCTCCGCGTTTCAGAATCGGGGCCATCGTAACCTCGTCTTCATTTTGGGGCTCGGGTATGATCGAGCCGTCTGCCAAACCCTCGAGCGTCTCAATCAGCAATGCGGCTCCGATCGGAGCCAAGCGCTGACTGAGCTGTTCAGCCGTCTCGTCGAACCCGATTGGCGTCTCGCGCTTGAGCAGCATGTCACCGGCATCCAGCTCGAAAACGATCCTCATCGTCGTCACTCCGGTTCGCGCGTCACCGTTCGCAATCGCCCAGTTGACAGGCGCGGCGCCGCGGTACTTCGGGAGCAAGGACGCATGGGCGTTGATGCAACCATATGGAGGCAAGTCGATGATGTTCCGGGGAATGATCTGGCCATAGCCTACAACCACGATCACTTCGGGAGCGATAGCTTGGAGTCGCTCCCATGAGTCGGAAGTCTTCAAGCGAAGGGGCTGAAAAACCGGCAGACCCAGTTCAAGCGCCTTCAGCTTCACCGGCGGCGGCTTCAGTATCTGCTTCCGCCCGGCGGGCCGATCGGGCTGCGTGACGATCAGTTCCACAGAGTAGCCCGCATCCACCAGAGCGGAGAGTGCCGGCACGGCGAACGCCGGCGTACCCATGAACACCACCCTCATGGGCCTAGTCCCACTCGCCTTTTTTTCGCAGCTTCCGGATCTTGCGCTTGATGAGTTCCCGCTTGAGCGGTGTCAGGTGCCGCAGGAACAGTACCCCGTTCAAATGATCGTTCTCGTGGAGGATCGCGCGCGCCAGCAGACCATCTCCTTCCACTTCGAAACTCCCGCCCTGCGCGTCACGCGCCCTTACAACGACCCTCTGGGCTCGTGTGACGTCTCCTTGGAACCCCGGGATGCTGAGGCATCCTTCCTCGCCGATCTGTTCGCCTTCCGTCTCCAAGATTTCTGGATTGATGAGCACGAGTTTTTGCTCAGGATCTTCTCCCGCCGAGCAGTCGATAACCGTGAGCCGCTTCAGGAGGCCGACCTGGGGCGCGGCCAGTCCGACGCCGCGGGCATCGTTCATCGTCTCAAACATATCTGCGACGAGTTGATGCAACTCGGGCTCATCGAACTCCTCGACCGGGTCGCAGTACTGTTCAAGGACCGGGTCGCCGTATTTGATAATTTTCCTGATCATTCAGCCGTTCGTTCGGACGTACTCCCTTTCATTCTAGATAAGAACCGAAAGGAGGCGAGACTCGCTTTCCAGCGCGAACTAACGGCTTCCCGGTGTTCCGCGCAGAGGCTCGACCCGTGTCTGATTCATCCGCCCTATGACGATCATGCGGGTGAGCAACTGCACGACCATAAGGCTGAGGAGAACGGCGATGCTCATCTCGAAGGGCGCACGGATGCCTGCCACGCTCACGAGGTATGCCCCACCAAGAGCCCCGCCGGTGAATCCAATCGCATAGGTCCCTTCGTGGATTCCACTGGCGAGGCCTTTCCGCTCATGGTGAAAGCTTGTCGTCGAATAAAAGATCCCGGTGAAGTAGATGTAACCGGTCATCACGCCCGCGCACATCAGGCCCGCGGTCAGCAAAGGAGCCGTTTTGCCCATCGCTAGCAGCAGCAGACCGAATACTGCTACCGACTGAGCAGCAAACGAAGGCCACATCCGATGCCGCCAGAATTGGCTGAAGTGCAACAGAATGTACATCCCGATCACGACCGCCCGCATCGCAGCCAGCATGAAGCCATGCGTCGAAGAAGGAATCTCCAAAGACGTCGCGAGCTTCGGGAAGATGAAGATGATCAAACTCGCCGTGAACGCACCGCTGAGGTTCGCCAGCCAGGCTGTCACGGCAAAGGACCGCGGCCCAGCGGTATTCTTCGGTTCGGATCTGCGTGTCTTGTCCACAGGGATTGCGGCCGGAGGCCGGCGGCGGACACTGAGAATCAGCGGGGCGATGATCACGCCGGCCGTCAGTGCCGTATACAGACAAGCCTCGGGACCGACTTGAAACAGCAAACCTCCACTCGACTGCCCGAAGAACACGCCCACGTTCCACCAAATGCAAAATGCCACAATCGGCGCCGACGCCGCCCGGCCGTGATCGCCGGACACTTGCCCGGCCGTGATCAAAGCCATCACGGGTGGGAACACCATTCCGGCCGCCGTCCCCGACAGCACGACCGCCACATAAACCAGCGGTGGGTCCAGCGATCGTAGCGCCACCGTGAACGCTATGACAAAGACGAGTGATCCCAGTACGACCAAACGTCGCCGTCCAAACCGATCCGACAAATGACCGGAAATGCCGCAACTCACCGCATAGGCGACGAAGTTGCACGCACCAAGAATGCCCAACGGCATGGCGTCCTGTTGATGCTCTGCAATGTAACGTGTCGCAGCAAAGAGAAACAGCACCTGTACGAAGTCCGTCAGTGCAGCGATGAAATAGAGTCGCATCGATCCATTCACTCTCGCATGCCAATCATGCAAATTGCCGAAGCGGTGTTAGAATTGCTCGGCTGACCGTCACGCTTCGAGCAATGCACAATGACCACAAAAACGCAATCCTCAAACCAAGCCCTCTACCGCAAAGCGAAAACCCTTATGCCCGGTGGAACACAACTCCTCAGCAAACGCCCCGAGCAGTTTGCGCCGGATCAGTGGCCGCCCTACTACCGGGAGGCTCACGGTTGCACAATCATCGACCTCGACGGACGCGAATACCTCGACATGTCCATCATGGGCATCGGCTCGTGTTTGCTCGGCTACGCCGATCCTGATGTGACTGAGGCGGTCACGAGTCGCGTACAACGCGGATCGATGTGCACGATGAACAACCCCGAAGAGGTCGAGCTGGCCGAGTTGCTCACCGATATCCATCCTTGGGCCGAGCAGGTTCGCTACGCCCGCGCCGGCGGCGAATCGATGTCTATCGCCGCGCGGATCGTGCGCGCCGCCAACAAACGCAATCTCATCGCAATCTGCGGCTATCATGGCTGGCACGATTGGTATCTTGCCGCCAACCTCTCGCCCGGCGGCGCCATCGATGCCCTCCAAGGCCACTTGCTGCCCGGCCTGTCCCCGGTGGGAGTCCCGACATTGCTCGGTGGAACCATCCTTCCTTTCGAATACAACCGGCTCGATCAACTCGAAGCTATCGTCTCTCGACACAGATCGGACTTGGCCGCCGTCATCATGGAGCCGACGCGCTCCGCTGACCCCGATTCCGGCTTCCTCGAAGGAGTTCGCTCGTTGTGCGATGAGATCGGTGCGGCGCTCGTTTTTGACGAGATCTCGGTGGGGTGGCGGCTTGTCCTCGGAGGCGCTCATCGCAGATATAGCGTCAAACCCGACGTCGCCGTCTTTGCCAAAGCCATGAGCAACGGACATGCCATGGGAGCTGTGCTCGGTAGGGCCTCGGTGATGCAAGCTGCCCAAGACACTTTCATTTCGAGCACCTATTGGACCGAAGGCGTCGGCCCGGCCGCCGCTGTCGCCGCGATTCGCAAGATGCAGCGCATCGACGTCCCTGCTCACGCCGCTCAAATCGGGACTCTTTGGTGTACTGGCCTTAAGCAGTTGTCTGAGAAGCATGGCGTTGTGATGAAGTTCAGCGGCCATGCCGCCATCTCGAAGTTCAGCTTCGAACATCCAGACGCGCTTGCTCTGGAAACTCTCTTCACTGTGCGCATGCTCGATCTTGGGATCCTTGCCGGCTCGGCCTTGTACGCAAGCCTCGCCCATGCCCCGGAGCACGTCGATCGCTATCTAGCTGCTGCGGATGAAATCTTTCCCGAGATCAAACAAGCCATCGGTAACGACGATGCCGCCGAACGCATCGGCGGCCCCATCCATCACACCGGATTCCGCCGGCTGACTTGATTCACTCGGGGTCAGCATGATTCTCGTGGGTCAGGGAGGGGTCTGACTTCTGAGGCTCCTGAGGAACGTCAGTCTACAATGACCCAGTGAACGAATACGAGATTCTGGAGCACACGGCCGATATCGGTTTCCGGGCTTGGGGGCCCTCCCCGGGTGAGCTTTTTCGCAACGCGGCGCGGGCCATGATGGCGATTGCAACGGAGCCGGAAATTCTGAGCGGCCTTGAAGAGAGAGAACTGGAGACTCATGGTGTCGACTATCCCGACCTGATGGTCAATTGGCTCAGCGAAGTGCTCTATCTTTTCGATACCAACCAATTTGCGGCCCGTGATTTTCGAGTCGACGACATCGCTACCGACCGTCTGCGCGCTACGCTGATCGGTGAGCCGCGCGAACCCGAACGGCATCCGTGGGAGCTGATCATCAAGGCAGTCACTTATCACCAACTGAAAGTAGAACAGCGGAACAGCCGCTGGCAGGCCGAAGTTTTTTTGGACATATGAGCGTTTCGCACCTCATCGAGCAGGTCGACGACTACCGCTGGCGTATCCCGCGAGTCAAAGGGAGTGGCATGCTCACCGACGTTCGCGTCTATGCCAGCCGGGACATTCTCAAGAAGGTCGTCACTGACCGCTCTCTAGACCAGGCAGCCAACGTGGCCTGCTTGCCGGGGATCGTTGGGTCCAGTCTCGCGATGCCTGACATTCACCAGGGCTATGGCTTCCCGATCGGCGGTGTCGCGGCCGTCGACTGTGCGAGCGGCGTCGTTTCGCCCGGTGGAGTCGGGTTCGATATCAACTGCGGAGTACGCTTATTGGGATCGAGCCTTTCTCGCGAAGAAGTGCGGGCCCGTTTGAAGGATCTCGTCAATCAGATCTTTCGCGACGTCCCCTGCGGAACCGGCGGCACAGGCTACATCAAGATCAGTCAGAAGGAACTCGACGACGTGCTCGTGGATGGTGCGCGTTGGATGGTCCGTCATGGCTACGGAGAAACTAACGACTGTGAGTACGCCGAAGCGCGTGGCGCACTGCTGGGCGCCGACCCGGACAAGGTATCGCCCCGAGCCAAGGAACGAGGCCGGCCGCAGATTGGTACGCTGGGCAGCGGCAACCACTTTCTGGAGATTCAGTACGTCCAGCGTGTGGATGACGAGGAAGCCGCCAAGACGTTCGGCCTGTACCAAGGGCAGGTCGTCGTCCTGATTCATTCCGGCTCGCGTGGACTCGGTCACCAAGTCTGCACGGACTTCTTGCGCGATATGGGTCCGGCGATGCGGAAATACGGTATCGAACTTCCCGACCGCCAGCTCGCCTGCGTGCCGGTGACTTCCCGTGAAGGCCAAAGCTATCTCGCAGCCATGCGCGGCGCGGCGAACTTTGCCTGGGCAAACCGCCAGGGAATGACGCATTTCGTGCGCCAGGCCTTCCGGCGCATCTTCAGCAACGACGTGCATCTCAAAGTGATCTACGATGTCTGCCACAACATTGCAAAGCAGGAGCGATACGAGGTCGCCGGTAAGACACAAGACGTGCTTGTCCACCGCAAGGGCGCTACACGAGCCTTCCCTCCGGGACATCCCGAAGTGACTCCCTCCTATCAGCAGGTCGGTCAGCCCGTCTTCATCCCAGGGAGCATGGGGACGGCATCCTGGGTCCTCGCGGGCCGATCAGGGTCCGTCGACGAGACCTTCGGGACCTGCTGCCATGGCGCCGGCCGGCTGCTCAGCCGCACCGCTGCGAAAAAGGGACGTGATTTGAAACGAGTCATCAAAGACCTCGAACGAGAGGGCATCCTCATTCGTAGCGAAAGCAAAAGAGGCATCCTCGAAGAGGTTCCCCAAGCCTATAAAGACGTCGACGAGGTCATTGAAGTCGTGCACAACGCAGGCCTTGCAACAAAAGTAGCGCGCCTTCGCCCGATGGGCGTCATCAAAGGGTAAACAGGTACATCGCGACAAGCTGCGCCAGGGCGCCCCTGTTCTACAGCGGAAGAAACTTCGAGCGTAGGAAGCCAGCCTCCAGTGGAACATCCGCAGCCTTGTTGGCAGGGGTTGTTGACAAGCCTCCTCCGTGTCTCATACGAGTGTGTTCAACAGACCTTCGGCCAGATCGCCAGGAGTCTCGCCGATGATAATGCGGTCGGTCGATCGGTCGGTTGCAAGGAGAATGCCGCACAAGATCGGTTTCCGGTGACTGCGGGCCCTGCGAGAATGGTAACTTTCACATGTAATCCCCGTTTGACCTGTGACCCGTCAGGAAATTGAAAAACTGGCGCAAGAGATCGGAAGGCAGGCATTCCAGCCCGAGAACTCCGAGTCCGCTGCCATGGCTGCTGATGAACTCGCTTGTCCTGATTGGACTCCACCTTTGGAAGGCATCGCCGGGTTGATCGATCACACGCTTCTTCGGCCGGATTCCTCTGAGCGCGAAGTAATTCGCCTTTGTGATGAGGCCGGAAAGCACGGCTTCGCCTCGGCGTGCGTCCATCCTGACAAAATCGCTATTGCGGAACGCGAGCTACGTGGATCAGGCGTGAAGGTTTGCACGGTGGTCGGTTTTCCGCATGGCGCGAACGTGACACTTGTGAAGCGTATCGAGGCCGAGCAGGCGCTCAAGCTCGGTGCGCGGGAGCTTGACATGGTCGTGAATATCGGTGCTCTGCAGGCGGGGCGGCTGGATTTTGTCCACAGCGAGATGTGCTCCATCGTGGAACTTGCTCTCGGGACGGGCACAGTGGTCAAAGTCATTCTCGAAATGGCCTTCCTTGATGATGCAGCCAAGGTGAACGGCTGCGTGCTGGCAAAGCTCGCGGGGGCCGACTTTGTCAAAACGTCTACGGGGTTCGGTCCCTCAGGAGCGAATCTGACGGATGTCGCCTTGATGCACAAGGTCGTCGGAGGGCAGATGGGCATCAAAGCGGCAGGCGGCATCCGCACGTACGGCCGGTTTCGTGAAATGATGAGAGCCGGCGCCACTCGTATCGGAACCAGCGCCAGTCTCGAGATCCTCGAAGAGTTTCGAACCGTGCACGACTCCGGTCGCTAGCCGGCGCCGGCGGCCTTATGCCACAACCAAGCCCACTCAGGGAGCTAACCGCCGAACCGCTGCATCTGCTGGTCGAGGCGGCTGAGATCGTCTCTGGTCACACGCTCGACCTTGATAGTCTTCTGGAAAAACTGGTAGCTCTCGTGCGAAAGGTCGTGGACAGCGAGCTGATCGCGATCATGCTCAAGACGGACGGCGATGCACTACGGGTCCGATTCGCGCACGGTTTCGACGATGGCGTAGCCGACGACCTGCGCATCAAGCTGGGCAAGGGGATCACGGGAGCGGCCGCCAAGGCTCTGGAGACGATCGTTGTAAACGATGTGAATGTGGACCCTCGCTACATCGCGGCAGTTCCTTCAGTGCGTTCGGAACTGGCCGTACCCTTGATCGCGCGCGGAGATCTGGTCGGCGTGATCGACTTGCAGTCGACGCAGATCGATGCATTCGGCGAACAAGAGCAAAGCATTCTCGAGCTGATCGCCTCGCGCTTTTCAATTGCCATTGAGGCAGCGCGTCTTTATCGGGCAACTGCACGGCAGAACAGAGATTTGAAGGCGCTGACGAAAATCGCTCAGGAGTTCACCCACATTCTGCAACTCGACGAGTTGTTGAAGAAGATCGCCTCTCAACTCCGCCCAGTGATTCCGTATGACGCTCTGAGCATACTGCTTCTGGAAGAAGGCGGCGCCGTGCTGCAACACTACTTCGGCGTGCGCTACGACCAACACATCCAGTGGGACAACATCGAGCTGGGGGTGGGCATCGTAGGAACGGCAGCGCAGACGAAGCAGCCGATTCTTGTGATCGACACGCAGCTCGATGACCGTTACGTCGCCGTGATCGAGGGCATTCGCTCCGAGGTAGCCGTTCCATTGATGTGCAAGGACAAGGTGATTGGAGTGATTGACCTGGAATGCGAGCAGGTGGGCGCCTTCACTGCGCGGCACGTGCAGACCCTCTTGCTATTGGCTCCTCAGATTGCTACGGCGATTGAGAACGCCCGCTTGTACGAAGAAGTTGCACGCAACAAGGCTCGCATGGAGCAGGACCTGACTGCGGCCCGCGCTCTGCAGCAGAACCTGCTGTATGCGGCTACTCCGCAGTTCCCGGGGGTGGAAATCGCCGCTCACAACGAAGCCGCTCACGAAGTAGCCGGAGACCTGTACGACTTTTTTCCGGCGCCAGGCCTCGATCTGGGCATTCTCATCGGCGACGTCAGCGGCAAAGGGGCCGCCGCGGCCCTATACGGGGCGTTGGCCAATGGGCTGCTGAGAAATCTGATCCAGCCGGACCAGTCGCCGGCCATTGTGCTCAAGACAATCAACCGCGTTTTGATGGAAAGAAAAATCGATGCGCGCTATCTCACGGCGCTTTATGCTCAGTGGCGCCCGGCAGAAAGAAGCCTCGTCATCGCCAACGCCGGACAGCCGCGGCCCATTCTTCGTAGGTCGGGGAAGGTAACGGTGCTGGAGGCCGTCGGGATCCCGCTGGGTTTGCTCGAAGGAACCGTGTACGAGGATCTCAGTATCAGGCTTGAGCCGGACGACCTGCTGGTGACGTTTTCGGATGGCATCACCGAGACAACTTCACCCACCGGAGCTGACTATGATGAGAAGCGTCTCATTCGTACGATCGAATCGCATCCGAAAGCCTCCGCACAGGAATTGATTGACGCCATCTTCAGTGATGTCAACGCGTTCTCGGGTGGCTTCAACCCCGCGGACGACCGGACAGCAATCGTCGTCAAGATCTCAAACAGCGGCGATTCCTGGAATCGCTGAGCATATCCCGATACTCGTGTTGCTTCCCGGATTCACATACCGAGATCGAAAGCTCCTCTGCGAGGGCGTGCACTTGTCCGAAGTGGCTCAACGCTTCGGCACGCCGTGCTATGTCTATTCGACGGAAACGATCGCGACGAATTACCGCGCTTACAGGGATGCGCTTGGGCACTTACCGCACGAAGTCCATTACTCGGTGAAGGCGAATGGCTCGCTCGGCATCTTGTCTCTGTTGGCAAACCTCGGCGCCGGGTTCGACATTGTGTCCGGGGGCGAACTGTTCCGCGTCCTGAAAGCGGGTGGTGATCCGGCCAAAGTCGTTTTCTCCGGGGTCGGCAAGACAGCGGCTGAACTCGAATACGCGTTGCGTTCAGGCATCGGCTCGTTCAACTGCGAGTCGCAGGAAGAGGTCGAGCTACTGGACAAAATTGCCGGACAGCTTGAAGCTCGACCCGTCGTCGCGCTGCGTGTGAACCCGGACATCAGCACTGAGACACATCCCTACATTGCGACAGGTCTGCGGGACCACAAGTTCGGCATCCCTTTCAAGGCGGCCGAGCGTATCTATCGCGATGCAGAGCGTTTTCCCCATCTCCGTTTCGAGAGCATCAGTTGTCACATCGGTTCGCAGATCTTCGATACCGGTGTGTTTTTCGAGGTGCTCGAAAAGGTGATGGCATTGGTCGAACGGTTGCGCGGCGCGGGAGTCTTCATATGTCAACTCGATCTCGGAGGGGGGCTTGGAGTCTCTTATCGCCGCGATGAGAATGCGCCTTCCATCGCCGAATACGCTGCCGGCCTTGCCAACGCTGTGGAAGGCAAGGATCTGAGGCTGCTGATCGAACCAGGACGTTCGATCGTCGGTCCTGCGGGGATCTTGTTGACGCAGGTGGTCTACCGCAAGATCGCAGAGTCAAAGGAGTTTATCGTCGTCGACGCAGCGATGAACGATCTGATCCGACCTGCCCTATATCAATCGCATCACGAGATCATTCCTGTTGTTGACCGCAACTTGGAAGTGCTTAACGCCGACGTGGTCGGTCCGGTTTGCGAAACAGGTGATTTCCTGGCTCGTGACCGCCGAATGCCTACTGTTGATACCGGCGACTTGCTGGCGGTTTGCACGGCGGGCGCCTACGGGTTCGTGCAGGCGTCGAACTACAATGCGCGCCCGCGCGCGGCCGAGGTTCTCGTTGAAGGCAGCAAGGCGAAGCTCATCCGTGAACGGGAGAGTTACGAGGATCTCATCCGTGGCGAGACGATTGATGGTGATTCACAGTCTGCATCGTGAGCGTCAGTTCGACCAACAGTAAATCGCTCTATCCCGTCGTCGTCGTCGTCGGACCAACCGCGTCGGGCAAGAGTGCCTTGGGGCTCGACATTGCTGAGCGGTTCGGCGGGGAGATCGTCAACTTCGATGCGGTTCAGGTCTATCGCCAATTCGACATCGGAACAGCGAAGCCCCCCCCCCAAGGGCGACGAGGCATTCCGCATCATCTTCTCGACATCCTGGAGCCGCATGCATTGTTCACTGCGGGCGACTACGCAGAATTGGCAAGACACGTGCTGGCCGGTATCCGAGGCAGATCACAATTGCCGGTGCTGGTGGGCGGAACCGGCTTCTACCTGCGTGCTCTGCTGGATGGCCTGTTTGAAGGACCCAAACGTGATGAGCAGTTGAGGCGAAGACTCCACATGCGGGCACAATCAATGCCAGCGGGCTATCTGCATCGTCTCCTGACGCGTTTGGATCCTGCGTCCGCTGAACGCATCCACACCAACGACACTCCTAAATTGATCCGCGCCATCGAGGTGAGCTTGTTGGCTCGCGCACCGATGTCCTCTCTGTGGCAAACGGGGACGAAACGGCTGGAAGGTTATGAAGTGATCCACATTGGACTCGATCCTCCTCGGGACATTCTTTACGCGGGAATCGAGCGGCGGGCAGAACGAATGTTCAGCGCCGGGCTGGTGGGTGAAACCCAACTGTTGGTCTCCCTGGGCATTCCCCGGTCAGCACGACCGTTTGGGTCGCTGGGCTACAGTCAGGCTCTGCACTATCTGGATGGGAAAATCACACGCGAAGAAGCAATCGTGATCACCAGCCGTATGACACGGCGGTACGCCAAGCGCCAGATGACGTGGTTCCGGCGAAACCCTGATACCCGCTGGTTCCATGGTTGCGGAACCGACGACGAGATTCGGACCCAAGTACTTGCTTATCTCGAGGGCTGCCTAAGTCCATACCCCTTCTGTCTTTGTGGACAAAGCCATGGTCAGTAGGGAGAGAAACCGATCTGATTGCTGTCTTTCTCGACCCACAAATTGTTGCGCGGTTGACCGTTGATCGTGATCTGGATGATTACGCCGGTCTTCTGCTCATACCAAGCACCGAGTTCGAAGCTATCGACGGGACCGATCTCGCTTTCCGGCCCCCAATCCGTCAGGAACGCATCATAGGAATAGTAGCGGCAAGGATCGCTGATGGAGCAGCCCCAATATTCATACGCTTCCTCGTAGCGGGCATCTTCGAGCGCATCAAGGAAGCTCCGCACCTGCCATTGCTGGGCCCAGGCGCGGAAGAAAATATAGTAAACAAGCCCGATTGCGATGGCGAGGAGGAACAGCGCGACAATCGTCTTGAAGAACCGTTCCCTCCGGAGGTCGCTCTCCCCGTACTCATCCAGGAAAGACATGCACGAACGACCGTCCTCCCTACTGGGCGGGATGAGCCTCGTCGTAGGCGGCAGTGGCCGCGCTCGTCAGATCGAGCGCGGAATTGAGGTACAATAAACGCCCTTCGAAAGGGTCGACGAGAGCCGCGCCGCTGAACACGACGTCGAGTCCTTTTTCCTCGGCAAGCTTGGCAATCACCCCGCGCATGCGCTGCGCCGAGTTACGCAGAATATCTTCCTGCTCATACTGCACGTCGGCCTGTAGATCTTCGTTGATGCGTTGAGCTTGGCGCTGCTTGGTTTGCCCCTCCAGTTGTAACTGCGCTGCTTCTTGGGGTTGGGCGGTTTGTAGCTTCTTTTGGATCTCCGCCAGTTCTTGGCTCAACTGTTGCAACTCGTCCCGGCGCGGCTTGAACTCAGCCTCGAGACTTTGCACAGCCTTCTTGAACTCCGCCGTGTTCTGGAGCGCCGTACGGAAATCGATCGTGCCGATCTTCGTCTGCGCGCAAACGACTACGGGGAGGATAAAAGCGCTCACCGCAGCCATTATCAAAACAAGCGATTTCATTCGGGTCATTCGCATCGAACCGTTCACTCCTTTGCTTGGCGCTTCAGTATTACGCCACGGCACTGCTCTCATTCTGCCATGGACCTGCCGTATGGGACCATGTTGCATCACCAAGGGATTGCATTCCGGGGATAGTTTAGCCGGGACCAATACTCTTCACGATATCGTTGTACATTACGTACGCAAAGAGAAGGATCAAGAACAAGAAGCCAAACTGAAGTACACGCTCCTTGACGGCGAGGCTCAAATCGCATCGCAGCATTGACTCGATCAGCAGCATGGTAATCATGCCGCCGTCGAGGATGGGAATCGGCAGCAGGTTGAAAATCCCCAGGTTCAGACTAATGATCGCCATGATCATTACGAGTTGTGGCAAGCCGGAGCGAGCCGCTTCACCGGAAATACGCGCGATGCCGATCGGACCTTCGATCGATCTCGCGGACATCTGCCCGACAACCAGCCGCCTCAGGAATGTGAAGATCAGCGTTGCATTGTTCAGGTTGTAACGCACTGACTCACGGACAGCATCGCTGAACGGCAATGCAGCCTGAACCATCTCGAATTCCGGCCGCAGGCCCACGCCGATCCGCCAGGCGCCCCCGCTGACCTCCGACTCGTCGAAGACCGGCGCGACCCGAAGCATCAAGCGTTCTGTTCCCCGTTCAATCTCGAAGCTACCTTCCGATCCTGCCAGTTTCTTGACGAGTTCGGGAACTTGCCGCACGGCGTAGACACGTTCACCGCTAACGGACACCAAGCGGTCTCCCGGCTGGATGCCTGCTTCTTCAGCGGGTCGACCTTTCTCCACCGGGCCAAGCAACACGCCCGAATCAGGCATCCAGCCGGCATCGCCAACTCCGCGGGATTCCTCCACTCCAACGTCCACGGGCATTTCGATCGTGCGGCCCTTGCGGTCGACGGCAACTTGAATCGTCGAATTCGCAGCGGCGACGACCGCGAAGTTCACACTCTCCCAGTCCGGCGTCAGGCGGCCATCTATCGAGAGGAGCAGGTCGCCCCTCTGAATCCCGGCTCGGGCCGCTCCTGAGTCTTCGGCGACGAAGCCCACACGAGCAGGATCTTCAAGGTAGGCCAGCTTTTCGTAATGCACCATGAATAGCCCAACAAGAAGCACACCGGCCAGGGCGAAATTGAAGACAGGACCGCCCAGAGCAATCACGATCCGCTGCCAGCGGGGTTTCGCCATGAAGTCGCGAGGATTGTCGGATGACTCACCAGGGTTCTCACCGGCCATCTTGACGAAGCCGCCGAGCGGCAGAAGGCAGACCTTGTAGTCGGTTTCTTTCCCACGGAACCCAAACAGCCGAGGGCCGAAACCGAACGCGAAGGCATCGACCTTGACGTCGAAGTAACGTGCGGCCAGAAAATGTCCCAGCTCATGCACCAAGACCATCACGCCCAACACAAAAACAAACGCGATGATGGAACTGAGAAATCCCATTACAGTTACCTGACTTGAATCAAGAGCTTACGGGTACGGCGTCGGCTTCGACGAGTGTTCGAGCCAGCACCCGGGCCTGCCGGTCGGCCACAAGAACCTCATCCAGTGATCGTGGTTGGCCGATACAAGCTTGCTCCAGGACACCTTCAACAACCTTCGGAATCGAGGGAAACGGAATTTTGAACTCCAGAAACGCTTCGACCGCAATCTCATCTGCTGCGTTCAAGATACAGCCGGCCGTCCCTCCCAATGCCAGAGCCTGATAGGCAAGTCCCAGAAGCGGGAACTTCCGCCAGTCCGGAGGCTCAAACTCTAATTGTCTCACACGGTCCCAGCTCAGTCGGGCGTCAAAGCCTCCGCTTAACCGCCCCGGATAGCTGAGAGCATAGCGGATCGGCAGTTTCATGTCCGGGGCCGCCAACTGTGCAACGACCGAACCGTCGACGAACTCCACCATCGCGTGGACAATCGATTGCGGGTGAACAACCACATCGACTTGGTTTGGCGCCAGACCGAACAATTGACACGCCTCGATCACTTCGAATCCCTTGTTCATGAGAGTGGCGGAATCGATGGTGATGCGTCGCCCCATCTTCCAAGTCGGGTGCTTCAGAGCAGCTCGCGGAGTTACCTGACCCATTTCAGATTGCGGCGTACTACGAAACGGACCGCCGGAGGCTGTCAGGATGACTTTCTCGACTTCGTCTCGGCGCCCTGAGCGCAGACATTGGTGAAGACCGCTGTGCTCGCTGTCCACGGGGAGCAACTCGGCTCCGCTGCAGGCGGCTTCCTTCATGACGAGGTCGCCTGCCGACACGAGAACCTCCTTGTTGGCGAGAGCCACGCGTTTGCCTGCTCGCACCGCCTCGTAGGTGGCCTCCAGACCGGCCACACCGACCGCGGCCGAAATCACGATGTCGCAGGGGACGGATTGCACAGCCGCCAAGTTGCCGGCCGGCCCACACAGCAGTTCGGGACGATAGTCACCGAGGCCGAGTTCCTGTCCGAGTCGAGTCCGAAAACGATCGAGGGTTTTCTCGTCGCCGAGAGACACCAACTCCGGCCGGAACTCCAGTGTCTGGCGGACCAACTCCTCGAAGTTGCGACCTGCTGCCAGCGAGACGACGCCTACTTCGGGCTTCATCTCGCGGACAACCTGCAAGGTATTCCGGCCGACCGAACCGGTCGAACCGAGTAATGCCACTCGCGTCATGTTCGGTGGAGAATGCGCCGTTCAACCAACCCTATCACAAGACCCCGACGCTGCATGAGGGCGTACGGGATCACGACAAGAGAGTACGCCTGACTGCGTTCGTACTCTAGCAGCCCGTGGCAAAAGTTACGCGGGCGGCGTTACGCACCCGGGGACCGATGACGTAACGCATAGCCGTTCCAGGAACGTGGCGCCGTGCTCTCCGCACAGCCGAGCGGAAGGGGCGCGTAACCCTTTGGGCGACGGACATTTGCGGCCGTCGGCTTTGTCGTTCGTCGGAGGAGATCACCCGGATCGCCATCCTCCTCACTTCGCGCCGAGCGACCGCAGGAGCCCGCCGCGCCTTCCACGGGACTTTTACCACGGACTGCTAGCTCATTGGACTTGGGGGTGGAAAGGGAGGGGGCCGGGGAGGAGTAAAGTTTCAGGGGTCTTTTGGTTGAGGTTAGTCTCGCTTTGTTGGGGGTTGCCTCCCCGGCTTGAACTGAATATACCAAAGTTCATAGGTGTTGGCAAGGGCCTATTCCAAATCTTAAAGTTTCGAGAGGGTTTTTTCTCACATTCAGGGTTCGGCAGTCGCTCGCCCCTCCGCTCTGGGTCAGCAGTCTTGAACCCTTTTGGAACTGATGAAAGCAACGAAAGGGATGTTCGCTGTATCCTCTCGTGGGCGATGCGCGAATATTCCGAGAGTGCCGCCGAGCACAAGCAACCGTCCGATTTCAAGGCCGGCCTGGAGCCTTTGAGCTTGCTCAGCACTTTGCCGCCGTATTGACGATCAGGGTCGCGACGATACCTGCGTACAACGGGCCGACTGTCCTCACCCTCACAGAAACGACGGCCCGTGGCGATACTGTTGCTTATCGCGTCGCAACCACGGTTTGTCGGAAAGCATCTCGTGCCCTGTCCTGAAGGCCTTCACACGAATCTCTCCCCGCCTCTTGCAAGAAACTTGATTCGCAGCGGCGAGGAGCTCAGGCTGTAGCGGGAACGGAATCAGTCACTTAGCGGATTCGACTCCGCTCTGCGTTCGATGTGTGAGCAGTTCGGTTTGTTCGATGTAGACGTTCTAAGTTTCGAGGGGGTCGCCGCGGTTCCAGAAATCCTCGAAGAGGCGACTCATCGCGACGCAGAGGCTGCGATGCTCGAATACCAGCGCAGTGAGTTGCGGGTGACTGACAACCGGATCGTCAAGGGAGATCATGCCGCGTTGGTTGTCAAACAGGGCGAGTTTTAAAGGCAGTTCTCGGACCAGGCGAACCTGGGCCCCTTCGTGATTGAGTCTCTGAAGGCGGGAGCTTTCCTCTTCGTCATCAAGCACGTGGCGATCATAGAGCAGGCGGCAATCGATACCGCGGCGCAGAAGATCGGGAAGGAGCGGTTCGCCGGCCGGATCAACAGCGTAGGGCGGCCGGGCAAACTCGAGGTACTCATCTCTGCTCTGTAACAGGAGACGGCGGTATTCCTCGCCAATCTGACCGAGATCAGCAACGATGCGCAGGTAATCAAGCGTCCCACGGACTTGGGTGCCGTCAGCAAAGACATCGGTCAGATCAGCTTCAACCTGGTGGGCCAGACTGTGGCGGTCCTGCCACTCGCGCTCGAACATCGTCTTTTTCTGAAACAGATAGCCTTCGAGAGCCATCTTCGGTTCGACAGCCGAGTACTCTTTGGCCTTGCCCTGCACAACTTGGACGAAGCCCTTCTCGATGAGGCTTTCGAGCACCTCGTAAATCTTCTGACGGGGAATACGAGCGCGGCCGGCCACTTCAAGCGCTTTGAAACGAGGGTGGCCGATCAGAACAAGGTACGCTCGCGACTCATAGGCATTCAGACCGATTTGTTGGAGCCGGCGCGTTTGCAACTCGAACCGCACGTACTCCAAATTAACATTCCCGGCGAAAAGGCCGCCACCTGATCGTCATCCTCTCCTGGTGAGTTCCTCGGGAGTGAGTCTCTCAGCCAAGGCGATCTCCACAAGCCCACTACCGAGTGTCAGGTTGTAGTGGCTGTTCCGATAAAGCATCAGGATCGGAATCGATTCCGGGTAAGGCGCCCGTTCTTCTGACGGGACACCTCCGGCGAGGAAAACGCTCTACTTGCCGGATGCTGTCCTATGGAAGAGGTTCTTGCAGGGAGTATGCCTCAATCGGGGATTACTGGCGGATCAGCGGCTCCGCCCTCTGAATAGAAGCTCTCGCCGCTGAGCGACCATAAGCTCACCGAGCCGGTCGCTCTCGTCCGTCAGGCCAGAGTGGGCACCGTAAGAAACCGCCACCTCACAACCCAAATGTAATGACCGGAATCGGTGAGCATCTGGCATCTGAAAAGTTGTGGATGTGGTTCCCATCGAGCCGTGGTTCCATTTATGATTTTATCCTCTGCCGTGGGTTCTTCCGAGAGCCTTATCGGAGAAGAAAATGGCCTGGTATGGCCGTGTTCGCCATACGCATTGCGGCCCGTCTTACTGTATGGTGCAATGGAGCTGTTTCCGCGAATCGAATCCTGTCAACCCGCCAGAAGGAAAAAGCTGAAAACTATGAGAATGTCTCGCTGGTATCTCGTTGAGCTGTTTATTATTTCCGCCGGTATTGCGGCTGCGCAGTCGTCTGTGCCAGTGTCGGAAATCAAGCTCCACAGCGACCCTGAAGATACCCGAGTACGGCCTTTCGAGAGCATTGCTATCCAGGTCCGGGCCTACGGCGAAGTCGAAGACGCTGGTGGAAACAAGAAGAAAGTGCGCCTCCGTGAGGGCGGCTCGTCCATCAAGCTCAGCGAGTCGAAGGCCGGCTGGATTTCAAAGCCTTTCCGATTTCAAGGCAAGGATGACGAACCGTTCCATCAAAAGGAAAGCGCGGGGCTCGGTGCGATTCTGCTTGGTCAAGCCCAGAGCCTCTTTCTTCTGCAAGACGCTGTGCTCTTCACCGCGGCGGATCGTCCGGGCAAATATGAAGTCAAGGCTGAACTCAACGGCAAGAAAGCAACCATGGCAATCCGGGGTGACCGAAACGCCCCCTCACGCGTCCCCAGAGAAATGATCGACTTCCACCGCGAGCCGGCATCGCGCGATCCGTACCGCGGGCTTGTTGCACACTACGCGCCCATGATCGCTCAGGAGACATGGTTTCAGCCCAAGTCGGACTACTTGTCGAGGGTCGATCTCGATGGCGACTGGCGCGGCGACAACAACTGGAAGAATACTCTGGAGGGAAGTTCACAAGCCTACGTCTATTACGCGGTAATGGAAACCGACACCCATTGGTTTCTTGTCTACAACTTCTTCCATCCGCGTGACTATTCGGACAGGTGCGTCGTGGGCACGTGTCACGAGAACGACAACGAGGGCCTCATCCTGACTGTCGCCAAGGATGGCTCGAAGTTCGGACGCCTCCAGGTGATGGAGTCACTCGCACACAACAAAATCTATTCATATCGTCTCGATCGCTCCGTAAAGAAGGGTGTTCATAACTTCGATGGCGATATCGAACTGTACGAAAAAAGCCACCCCGTGATCTTCATCGAAGCAGGCGGACACGGAGTCTACGGTTCAGACGACAGCCATTCCAAGTACTCCTTCCGCAACGATCGCTTCGCAGACACGGGTGTCACTTATGTCTACAAAGGAGTTGCAGAAAGGCCCAAGCATCCCAACGATCGCAAGGTCGGCTACGAGTTGCTCCCCATCTACGATCACTGGTGGAAGCGAGCGCACGAGGGTAGCGGCAAGAAGGACCGCACCTTCGACGCCTATTACCGATACGAACCATACGGAAATCGCCCCCGCCCGCGCTACCCCAAGATCGCAGGAGCGTTCTACGGTCGGGCCGAATCATCCAACAAAGCGAAGCCATTCTGGGGTTGGCACGACGTTCGCACGCGAAAGAGAAAGGTGCTGGCCACCGGTCAATGGGGGCTCGATCCGGCCTACGGTGTTTCTCGGAACTTGCGCATGCCGGAACCCTTCTCTTTGAACTACACGTTCAATCCATATCTGGCAATCGGTGAAACGACTTCCGTCGCACAGGTTCCATCAACGGCCACACCAGCTCCGTCACCTGCTACTTCGTTGATTACGGGTCCGCAACGGCAAGCTCCGCGTGATGCTACTGTCGCGACTTCCTCGACGAGAGCCGAGCCGTCGAGTTTCACGGCTCGGCCTGCTCCCGATTTCGACCCCAGCTTGCGCAAGGGCGAGTTTGACGTGCGGGTCCGGATTGACGGCGTGACCGATGTTCTGGTTCAGGACAACCAGGTTTCCTATCAGGTCATCACACACCGGCCTCCGGTTCACGAGAGCTCGGAGTTCACCCAACCCGTGCCTCGCTCTGGTTTCAAGAAGTTCGAGGTTGAAAAAAGGGAGGGCCGTGGCCGCGTCATGCTCTTTCAACCGCCGGGAGCGGGAAACGACTATACCGCCCGGGTACGCGTCTCCGACCCGAAAGGCGGTGACGACCTCTATCACATCCGCCTCAAATGGAAATAGAAGGCATCAGCAGGTCCGCTTTCTCTTGAACAAGAACTCCCTGCCGCAAGTCTTGGCGCATCTACCCGGCGGCCTACTCGATGTCGACAAAAACCTCATTGCTGGTAAAGCCGGCGGCGCGGATGACCAACATATAGCGGCCCGTGTCAAGGTCCCTCGGTAGTTCGATGTTCACCTGATAGAGTCCTGAATATCCTGGCGCCAATCCGCTGAAGAGGACGTTGGCCGAGCGGCCATCGATTTCGGCTTCGACAGTCAGGACCGTTTCCGCGCGTGGATTGAGAGGTGCCGGCTGTCCTGTGGCGACAGTCGGTTCGACGGCGCCGAGTCCGGCGCAAAACACGGCGGCGGTGACTCCGGCGGGAAGAGGCTGTTCCCAGAGGGTAACCCCAGTCTCGATGTTGACCAAAGCGCCAAGACCGGTTGTGGGGTCGAAGAAGATTCCCGGCTGGGCCTGGTTGACATCAACCACAACCGAGTTGGTCTCTGCTGGCGTAGTGACAATGATCTCTGCAGTTTCACCCGTCGTCTCGAAGGGAATCTGGAGGTTGATCCGGGTGGGCGAGACAAAAAGAAGGGCTGCCGGGATACCGTTGACAGTGACCGATGTGCCGCCGAGGTTGGTGGGCAACGGCGATGTTTCGGCGTTTAGCGTTTCGGTGGCAAGATCGTTTCCGAAGATCGAAACGAGACCGCCTGGTGACACGGCGGTGTTTTCCAAGGCCGGATCAAGGGTCAATCCCGCGGAGCCGATGACGGAAGCGACCGTGAAGGCGGGCTGGGAGGCAGAGTATCTCGCGGTGACCGTAGTGTTGACCGACGGAGCATCGTCGAGCTGCGCGGTGAGGGTGGGCAAATCACCGTCGGTGGGCAGCCGCCAAATGAGCCGGATCTCACCACTTGCGTCCGTGACGGCAGAGGTGGGACTGACGACGCCGTCGCGGCTCACCATGAGATTGACTCGCAGGCCGGGGTATGGGAGGTTGTTCGTGTCGGTGACCCGGAGGACGATGGGGTCGGGGAGCCGTTCGCCGAGTCTCCCGACCTGGTCGTCGCCGGAAATGACATGCAGGTCGAGCACCGAGGCGTCGCCCTTGACGTCGATCAACGCTTGTGCTGTGTCGTAGCCGGAGTCAGCGGCATGGGCGGACAGTCGGGTCACACCCGTGGTGACTCCTTCCAAGGGAAACGACACGCTGGTCGCGCCGCCCGGAATCGCAACGACCGCGGGTACCGTGACGCCCCCGTTGTCAGTGGTGAGCATCACGTCGATGTCGGAGGAGCGGGCTTCGGCGATCTCAACCGTGGCCGTGGCCGGCGAACCGACAACGAGTCCCGAAGCAGGCCACGTGGAAAGATGCAGTTCACGGACGAGCTCAGTTTGGGCATCGGCGCGGAGATCAGTTGCTTGCTCGAAGTAGGGTTCCCACTCGCTGCGGATGGTTTCGAGTTTCTGGATGTCGGCCTCGGCGGGTTCCGCGCCCTCGTCGACAACCAGAATGAACGCGAAGTTGAACTTGCGCTGCGAGACGGAAGCGTCGGGGACACGCTTGCCTTCCGCCTCGATGATCATGTCGACCGTGATCTCCTTGCGCTCTCCGTCAAAGCTGACGCCGGTTCGCGGGTTACTCGACGCCGAGAAGTCATCTGGTTGGAAGTTGGTGGGTTGTTCGACGAGAAAGGAGGGGTTGACTTCGTGCGGGAAACGTAAGCCCATCAGGTATTGATCGAGTTCGGAGTAGTGTTCGCTCGTAGCGCTGGTCACGAAGCGCGGGGTCATCATGGCGCGGTCGTCGATGCGGTTGCCTTCGAGGAAGGAAGCATCGCTGTTGAAGAAAAAGCTCCAGTGGGCGAGCTGGCGGCCGAGCAGCGAGTTGGACCGTCTGCCGGTCGCGGGGTCGATGAATTCGACATAGGTGAGGAAGCGATGACCGGCCTCATGGGAGATGACGTCAAGCGTGTTGTCTTCTCCAATCAAGAAAACACGGGTCCTGGGGTCCGGGGGATAGTTGGTCAGCGGCCCCATGTTCATATAACCCTGGAGGCGGCGCTCAGATCCGAAATGCCGTCCGAAATCGATGACCGTCCGGTTGCCGAGAAACTCGCCGATTCCCAGAGCTTCGTTACGAACGTTCAGATGGAAGGCAAAGGCTCCTTCACTGCTGACGTCCAGGCCGAGAGAATTGAACACGACCAGGGAGTCGTAAGCGTCTTCATGGTTGCGGTAGAACTTCTGTCCGGAAGCGAGCACATCAAGATAGCGGTCTGACTGGAAAATCTCAGCGAGGGCGCCTTCGACGGGATCGGAGGCGCCTTCGGAAAAGTCGACTGCGGTCGCCTCATCCTCGAGGCGGCCGGGCATGATGCCAACGACAGCATTGGAGATGAGCACCGTGCGGTAATGGAAGTCGATCGTCCCGTCACGGTGTAAAACAAGCTGAAACGTCTGGCGGAGGCCGATGGTTTGCCTGGTGTAAACCGGTACGGCGTTCCAGGTAACGAAAAAGCGGTCGGTTGTGGAGTGGGTGCTGACCGGCGTATCAACCCGGCTCGGGTCAAGGTCGCTGAACAGCGGCGCGATCCGAGGCGGGCCGTTCAAGGCGCGGTCCAGCGAGCGGCTCCTGCTGGAGGCTTCAGTTTCCTCGAACGTGAGGTTGCCGTCGGAATGCACGAAGGCCTGCGTGTGCGTCTGGTCGAAATAGGGAAACGGGAACGGCAAGGAGACCTCTTGAGCGTCGTCGTCGCCGAGCGGGACAGGAACACCTTCATCCCGCGATTGATCGCTGAAGGCCGTCGGACCGGATGTGGTGGTGTAGCCGTTTTCGGTGCGTGTAAAGCTGACGGAAAGATTCAGGAGATCGAAGACGTTGGGTTCGACGACGACGCCGTCGGAGGTATCTATGACCGCGATGTTGCCGACATCGGGACGGATGGAGCCCTTGGGCTCCGGCTCTAGCCGAGCAGCCTTGCTTTGGTCACGACGCGCGAGCGATTGTTCGTGAAGGAATAGCTCGGTGAGGATGCGTCCTCGATAGGAACCGCTCCAAGGCCCAAGCTCGTCGGAGGCGGCGAACAGGGGAGAGGCCCCGAGCAGAGCGACAACCAGGGTTTTGCAGAAGGTTGCCCGATGACTTGGAATCGTCGTCACGCGACAGTTGTTGCAGCGGCCTGATGGCCTCTAAATAATCACAACATAAACTTCACGCGGGCCGTGGACGCCAAGTGTGAGCGACATCTCAATGTCCCCCGTGCGGCTAGGTCCGCCGATAAGGACCAGCGAGCTGCTTTCAAGGGCAGGGTCTGGCAAAACGGCAAAGAGTTCATCGAGGCTTGTGAGGACGCGGTGTGCCGGGAGAACGGCGACGTGACGCGGCGGGAGTAGCGAGATGAGCCGTTCTTCCTCATTGCCGGCCAGGACGGCAAGAGCACCCGGGTCGGCGATCGCGTAGGTCGCGCCGGTAAGGCCGGCGCCGGCCGTGGCGCAGAGAACACGGAGCTCGTGGGGATCGTCTACGTTGACTCGGACGTCAGGGAGATTGACTAGGCCGAGCTCACAAAGGAATTCGTCTTTGGATGCGATCGTTTCGTAGCCGTCGATCTTCTCGGCGACGAAGTCGCGGGCTTCATCCGCACTGGGTGCAACGAAGGTCTCGCCACGGAAGTTGTTGCTAAACCGGCGAATGCGCTCTTCGCGGCTCCACTGTGGGACAACGATGCGGGACGGCGGCGGATCGGGGGCGGGCTGTCCGACGCGTCGTCCCAAGGCGGACCGGACGTTGCTGAGGACTTGCTCGCGGTCAGGCATTTTTTTTCTGCTTCCCAGCGGCGTCTGTGGAAATCCATCCTGACGAGGACTGGCGAGCGCGCCAGAGCTCGCGGAAGCTTCGCGGAGCCAGCGGAGGGAAGTCACGTGTGGCGGTCCATGGGGCAAGCATTGCAGGACCGGTTCGGATCCAGGAATGGCCATCTTGCCTGGACAGAAAGGCCTGCGCGAAAAATCCGGCCCATTCAAAAACCCAAGGCCGGCGCATGACCCAACTCCAACCTCGGAATGCGAGTTTTTCCGGCAGCCAACGGTTCTCTCGGGCTTCGCCTTTCTTGACGTCGCGGCGTAGCGCCAGCAACATCCTGGGGATATCGATCTTGACGGGACAGACTTCGCCGCACGCACCGCAAAGGCTCGACGCGAAGGGTAGCGCGGGCTCGTGGCCGAGGCCTGCGAACTGCGGTGTGAGAATCGCGCCGATCGGCCCGGAGTAGGTGCCGGGATAGGAGTGTCCGCCGATGCGGCGATAAACCGGGCAGACGTTCGAGCACGCTCCGCAGCGGATGCAATAAAGCGTTTGGCGCTTTTCCTTGTCCGCCAGCACACGCGTGCGGCCGTTGTCGACGAGCAGCAGGTAGAATTCGTCAGGGCCGTTGATCTCGCCGTCGCGTCGCGGGCCGGAGAGGAACGATGTGTAGCTGGTGATGGGCTGACCTGACCCGCTGCGTCCCAGCAGTTTCAGGAAGACGGCCAAGTCGGCGGCTCGGGGGATCAGCTTCTCGATTCCGGCGACGGCGACGTGAATACGCGGCGCCGAGGTTGTCATGCGGATGTTGCCTTCGTTTTCGACGAGCACCACCGCTCCGCTCTCAGCGACCACGAAATTCGCTCCGGAAATGCCCATGTCAGCGTTGAGGAACTTTCTGCGCAGTACGCGGCGTGCGACTTGTGTAAGTTCTTCGGGCTCTTCATTGCGCTCAACGCCGAGTTTCTCGACAAACAAGTCCGCAACGTCGCCGCGCGTTTTGTGCAAGGCGGGCGCGACGATGTGATAGGGCCGTTCACGGGCGAGTTGCTGAATGTACTCGCCGAGGTCGGTTTCGACCGGCTCGATGCCATTCTTCTCGAGAGCGTCATTGAGGTGAATTTCCTCACTGACCATCGATTTGGATTTGACGGCAAGCTTGGCGTCGTGCTTGCGTGCGATAGCGATGACGGCGTTAACGGCGGCTTCGGCATCTGCGCACCAAACGACATGTCCGCCGCGAGATTGCACACGGGCTTCGACGGTTTCGAGGTAGTAGTCAAGGTGGTCGATCGTGTGCTGCTTGATGTTATGGGCTTGATCGCGCAACTCCTGGTATTCAGGAAGCACGTTAGGCGCGACGACGTCCAGGCGCTTCTCGGAAAAGCGGTCGGTCGCTGCCGTGATGGTTTTCTGAAGCTTGAGATCACCGAGGGCGACGTGGATCTCCTGCTGGAAGGTGGTGGACATCGGGACTACCTGCTTGCAAGCACTTCGGCGAGGTGCATTGTGCGGACCGGGAGCCCTCTACGGCGCAGACCGCCCTCGATGTGCATCAGGCAACTGGCATCAAGGCCGACAACGCTGCTCGCCCCGGTGGCGACAATCGATTGAATCTTGCCATCGAGCATGTCACTCGAAAGTTCGCTCAGCTTCACCGAGAAAGTACCACCGAATCCGCAGCACTCCTCGACTCGCTTCATCTCACGCAGTTCGAGACCCCGGACGTTTTTCAGAAGCCTGCGCGGTGCGGACTTGATACCGAGCTCTCGCAGGGCGTGACAGGAGTCGTGAAAAGTGACGACCTCTTCGTAACACGCGCCGACGTCGTCAACCTGCGCCACCGACGTCAGGAACTCGGTGAACTCGTAAACCCGTGTGCCGAGTTCGGATGCCGCTTTTTGTGCGCCGGAGTCCCTGTGAAACAGATCGGCGAAGTGGTGGCGGATCATCGAGCTGCACGAGCCCGACGGGACGATGATGTGATCGGCGTCTTCGAATGTCTTCAGAAAGTAGCGAGCGACTTCACGGGCCTCGCTCGTGAAACCCGAATTGAACGCGGGCTGTCCGCAGCATGTCTGATCCCGGCGAAATTCGCACTCGTACCCTATACGCTCCAGGACGTCGGCCATAGCGAGTCCGATGCGCGGAAAGAATTGATCAACGAGACAGGTGACGAACAGCGAGACGCGCGTGCTCATGAAGCGCTCAAGGGCGATGGGGAGCATTGTAGCGCAACACCGTGAAGGCTCGGTTTCCGCAGTTCCGGTGTTCTCATGACCGGCTTAGGGAGCTTCTTGGGAGACGGTGCGCAATACACGTTACACAGAATACGAGTCGCCAAGGGACAGAGCGTCCTCTACCTGCACAATGGCGCGCAATGGCGCAAGCTGTCTCGCTATACTAGTCCTCCAGGAGTTACCCGATGACCTGCCGATTCCCAGTAGCCCTGTTGTTCGCCTTGATGCTGGTTTTGCCGGGTTGCTCCAGCCAAGCGGACGGGGAGCCCGACAACACCAGCGGTCACCAAGAGCCAGCAGAAGTCGCGGAAGCGAAGCGTTTCGACCCCGCCGATCTCAAGAGCCGCCTCGACGGTGGAGAGAATGTCTATCTCCTCGATGTCCGCCGCCCCGACGAGCTCGTCGAGCACGGTGCGATCGAAGGCTATGTAAACATCCCGATCGACGAGTTGGAAGGCCGCATCTCCGAGATCCCCAAGGACGGCAAAGTGGTCATCTACTGCATGCGCGGCGGGCGCGCCGGGCGCGGAGCCGAGTTGCTGACCAAAAACGGTCATAGCGGCGTCGAATTCGGGGGCATTACCGAATGGAAAGAGGCGGGCTATCCGGTGGTGCAGCCGCAAAGCTCGGAATAGACAAGCAACTCCTCCGCATCAAGGGTCGCTTCCTGCATCCGCGCCAACAATGATCTGCTTGGGAATGATCCTCCTGATCCTTGTCCCAGTGCGGCTGCAGGTTCAGCAGAAGATCGCGGCTGTGACGGGCAATTCTCTCACCGCCGGCGTGCGATAAGGCCCTGATGTACTTCCGCGGCTCCAATCACCGACTTGTGGAAACCGGTTCCGCAGGCGTCGGAGAGGCGGATGCCGAGCGCGAGGATTGCCTGGGTTTTAATGGTCATCCACCGCGACCTTTGTTGGCAGATATCGAACGATACAATCGGATCTTCGACCGATAGTGCCATGACGTTAGCATTCACCAAATGCCAAGCGGCCGGAAACGACTTTCTCGTTGTCAGTTGGAGCGATCTGGATCAGCTTGGACTTACTGAAAGCGATCTGCCTGAACTGGCGCGATCGATGTGTGACCGCCGTCAAGGGGTGGGTGCGGACGGTCTCGAAGTGATTGGCGCGCCGGGCATCGACCTCGGCGATGCCGACGCTTCGCTGCGCATCTTCAACTCCGACGGCAGCGAAGCAGAGATTTCAGGGAACGGCACGCGCTGCGTGGCCGCCGCGTTGCAATACGAAGCTTCATCCGGTGAGTCATTGCGTATCGCGACCCGAGCCGGCTTGAAGGTTCTGCGGGTCATCGAGCGGCGCGGGCGCAAGTTCATCTTCGATATGACGATGGGCACACCGTCCTACGACCCTCGGGACGTGGAGTGCAGGATCGATACGAGTCTCGGCACTCGTACGGTTACGGTGTTGAATGTGGGTAATCCGCAATGCGTGCTGTTTGTCGAAGACTTCGATTTTGACTGGCGGTCTCTGGGAAAGATGATCGAGAATCACTCTCGCTTTCCGGCTCGGACGAACGTCTCGTTCGTCCGGTTCAGCGATGCTCACGAGATCGATGTGAAGTTTTGGGAACGCGGCGCGGGGGAAACTCTCAGCTCCGGAACCGGATCAACGGGTGCGGCGGTCGCGGCGATTCTCTCCGGCAAGGCATCGAGTCCGGTGCGCGTCGTCACGCCTGCGGGTGACCTCATCGTCACCTGGGACGGCGGAGACGTCACGATCCGAGGACCCGCCGAGATCGTGGCCCAGGGCGGCTACTACGGGTATCCGGCGGTCATCCCGTGAGGCGCTGTCGGCCGCCCATTGAACCGGGATGCGAGGCGGCGATTCGTTACAGCATTCACCGCACTTGGCGGAGATTTGGAGGCGGGTGCGCTATGGTAGGTTTGTCGTGCACTTGCCCTCTCTACGCACCGCCACGTCCCTGACTTTGACACTGCTGTTGGCCGGTTGCTCGATCAAGAAGTATGCGATCAACACCGTGGGCGATGCGCTCGCGGAAGGCAACTCGGTTTATGAGACGGACGAGGATATCGAGCTCGTCGGCGAAGCCTTGCCTTTCGGCCTGAAGCTCGTCGAGAGCCTGCTGCAGGAGTCACCCTACCATCGCGGTTTGCTGCTGACGGCGACGCGCGGGTTCGTACTGTACTCCTACGCCTACGTGGACTATCCGGCGCAAGTCGCGGCGGACGAGGACATCGGGAAAGCTCGCAAGCTACGCATGCGCGCCCACAAGCTCTACCTGCGTGCTCTCGGTTACGGCTTGCGGGGAATGGAGACTTCCTATCCCGGACTGGGGACGCGGCTCACAGCGGATCCTGCAGCCGCGGTCAGCGTGATCGAGAACAGCAAGAAGAAGCAGCAGGACTTGCCCTTTCTCTATTGGACGGCGGCGGCGCTCGGATCGGCGATTTCGGTGTCCAGGAATGATGCCGCCATGCTGGCGCGCATCCCGGAAGTAGAGGCGATGCTGGACCGGGCACTCGAACTGGACGAGACATGGGACAACGGCTCTCTCCATGAGTTCCAGGTCACGTTGGCTGCCGCCAAGCCGGGAACTCCGGATGAAGCAACCGTCCGTCAACACTTCGAGCGGGCGCTCGCACTGTCCGAAGGCCGCCGGGGCGGGCTCTACGTTGCGCTCGCACAGGCCGTATCGATCCCGTATCAGAAGCGCTCGGAATTCACGGCGCTCCTCAAGAAGGCGCTGGCCATCGACCCGGACGAGAACGAGGAATACCGCCTCGTGAATCTGCTTGCGCAACGGCAAGCACGGCGGCTGCTCTCCCAGACGGATGAGCTATTCTTTGAAGAAGAAGGCTCCGCCGACTCCTCAGTAGACAGCCCCTGATGGCCCACGTCACGCGCCGCTCTCTCGTCCGGCTACCGCTCTATTTCACAGCCGGCTCCCTCACGACTCTCTTCGGACAGAGCGTACTCATCAAGCTCGGTACAGGCGCACCGAAGGGATCGAGCTGGCATGACGCCCTCAACCAAATGAAGCAGGATTGGGCGCGAATCTCGAACGGCGCCATCAGGGTGAACATCTATGCCGGTGGGGTCGCCGGCGACGACACCGAGCTGGTCCGCAAAATCCAGAGGCGAGGTTTGGACGCGATCGGCATATCGGGCCTCGGCTTGTCGCGGATCGAGCCGGGCGTCAACTGCCTGAACATCCCGATGATGGTCGAATCCTACGAAGAGTTCGATCACATCCGGGAGAAGATGACGCCGCTCATCGAGAAACGCATCGAGAGCAAAGGCTTCCGCATTCTCAACTGGACTGACATCGGTTGGGTGCATTTCTTCACGAAGACTCCGGCGAAGACATTGGATGACATCCGCCAGCTCAAACTGTGGATTTCGACCGGAGACCCCCATACAGAGAAACTCTATAAGCAGTTAGGGTTCCGCGTCGTGCCCTTGCCCGTTACGGACGTTCTGACCTCCCTGCAGACCGGGCTGATCGAAGCTTTTCAGGCGCCTCCGCTGTTCGCGATGCTGGAGCGATCCTTCGAAGCCGTGAACAACATGATCGACATGCGCTGGGCTCCGCTAGTGGGCGCGACGATCATCAGCGACCGGGCATGGCAACGGATTCCCGAGGACATCCGGCCGCAAATGCTGACAGCCGCGAGAAAGGCGGGGGATCAGATGCGGGACGAAATCCGCTCCCTGGACCGCGATGCCATCGTGCAGATGAAGCAGCGCGGTCTAAACGTTATCGAACCCGACGCGGCAACGATGGCGGACTGGCGGCGGCAAGCCGAGGATGCCTATCCCACTTTACGCGGTACGATGGTGCCCGAAGATCTCTTCGATGAGGTCAAACGCCACCGAGATGCCTACCGCGCCAGTAAATCCTCATAGCCGAAAAAACAAGGACGGTTCGGGATCGTACCGGCCTCCAGCAGCCCGTGGTAAAAGTCACGCGGGCGGCGTTACGCGCCCCGGGGCCGATGGCATAACGCTTGGACGCTCCAGGAACCCGGGTCCGCGCTCTTCACGCAGCCGAGCGGGAGTGGCGCGTAACCCTTTGGGCGACGGACATTTGCGGTCGTCGGCTTTGTCGTTCGTCGGAGGAGATCACCTGGATCGCCATCCTCCTCACTCCGCGCCGAGCGACCACAGGAGCCCGCCGCGCCTTCCACGGGACTTTTACCACGGGCTGCTAACCTGCATTTCTCACCACCCGACGGTCGAAGCACGCCATACGACCGCCAGGACTTC
>JAPPLB010000164.1 GCA_028819575.1 Bryobacterales bacterium
GCCTCGCCACGTGGTGAGACATGCAGGCTTGCTTCGGCCGAGCGCCTCAGGAGCAAGACGGCGGGCCATTCAAGAACAAGATGGCCCATCTCGCCGCTCAACCGCCCGAGCAACAGGCCGAAATGCAGAGGCCGGACACGGTTATCGAGGGAAACACGGCCCGGCCGGGGTTTGGCGCGAACCGTGAGGAGGCGGGCTGATCCCTGTCATCGAGCAGAGGGCCGATGAACTGAAGCGTCTCTGCCTGCAATACGGGGTACGGCGGCTCGACCTGTTCGGGTCCGCCGCAACCGGCCCGTACGATCCGGAAGAGAGCGACCTGGACTTCCTGGTCGAGTTTCAGCCCGCGGCTCTCGACGCCTATGCGGACGCCTATTTCGGCCTGCTGGAAGCTCTCGGACGGCTTTTCGGGCGGCCCGTGGACCTGGTAGTGGAGTCGGCCATCAAGAATCCCTACTTCCTGCAATCGGTAGAGCGGACGAGGACGCCCGTCTATGAAGCTTGAGGCCCGGAAGTACCTGTACGATATCCAGCGCGCCGACGATCGTTATCGGAACATGAGTCTTTGGGAGGAACAATAAGGCGATCTCCTCACAATGCTGGCGCGGCAAAACTTCGGTTCCCTGATCGCCGTCTCTTGCTGCAATCGGATCCAAGTAGAGATTCGCAACGCCGACATCTATCCCAATACGGTTTCTCTGAAGCTCACCCTCGTGAATACGACACTGCCGGGCCGACCCTCCCAATTCCTCGGGACGGCTCCCGTGAGATCCAGGCCCCGCTTGACGAAGGACAACGAGATGATCCCGTCGCACGAGACGCTAACGTTTTTCATTCCCGCCAACACAGTGTTGCGCGCATTTGATGAAGTGTCGGTTTCGTTCGAGAGGGACTGGCGGCGCAGAAATCTGAGCGCAAAGATCGCCATCGACCGTTTTGTGTTCATTCCCGGAGGCCGTTCGTCAACCAGCAAACTGACGCGGCCCGTTGCCTGACCGCGGAATATCCGCGAGCCGGCGCTTGCCGAAGTAGCGTAAGCGTTGTCTCGAGGGAACCTATCTCGACTTCTGCGTCTCTCTCGCAAGCTGTATCGCCTTGTCCAGAGCTTCGACGGCCGGCACTTCGACATCTGGCTTGACACCGACGCCCTCCCAGTTGGTCTTGGATATGGGATTGATCGCTCTGGCGTAAGGAACCATGACGTGAAAGCGTCCGTCGATACGATGGCCCGAAACCGGGTGGGCGCCACCGCCGGTCGTCTCGCCGACGATGCGTGCGCGGTCGAGTTGCTGCAGGTTGTAGGAGAATTCCTCGGCGGCGGAGAACGTTCGGCGAGAGGTCAGGACGTAGGCGGATTGCTCGGTGAGGCGCTTTCCCGGGATGTCGGAGAGTGTCCAGTACTGTTTGGTCTCTCCGCTTTTTCGCTCCCAAAGGTTGTTGAGATGGGTCGGTTCGGAGAACAGGTAGGACGAGAGCAACGCCACCATGGCGGGATGGCCGCCGCGATTCTCGCGCAAGTCGAAGATGACCGCGTTGACGTTTGCGAGAAAGTTCATGGCCGCGATGGCCGTTGGTCGACAGAATGTCGGGTCGGCGAACATGTTGAATTTCACGTAGCCGATATTGCCGGCGAGTCGTTCCGCTTTTTCGAAACCACAGTTTGACTGCTCCAGTCTCTTGCGGCGCTGCTCGTCGCGAGCCGTCCGCGGGACCTGGTTGGCCGGACGTTCCGACCGCGGCACGGGGCTGAACATGACTCTGAGGTGCTTATCGTTATTCACTTCGCGGAAATGGTCGGTGAGCAACTTGGCAAACTCGTCGCCATCGGTCACGGACGCGTACTCGCCGCGCCGCTGCCGAGCTCGAACGGCCTCGGCCATCTCCTTGGCGAGATCGGGGAAGACATAGTATTGGTCGAGCTTCTTGATGGCCTTGTCAATGACTCGCTCACGCAGGCCGGCGTCGATCGTGAAGTCGGGGTCACCCGACCCTGGAGGGATCGCGAGCAGTGAGAAACGGGAAACCTGCGGTGGTTCTCGATCGTCGACGATCAAGTTGCCGATCGCAGTCACGTTGCGGAGCCGCTCCTTGACACGGAAGACAAGCCGTTGGGGCTGGTTCTCGTCAATGGAGAGGAGATCGAAACCTCCGGTCATAGTGCGGAACTGGATATCGCGGTCTGCTGACTTTCCAGCCCGGTGTTTTTGGTAGTGGGCCTTCAGGAGTGAGGAATCACCACTATTGAAGGCCTCGAGCCAGTTTCCGAAGACGCGGCCAGCCGGAGTATCGGGGATTGTCGGGGTGGCGCCGGAGGACAGCAGACTTAATAAAAAACAGGAAGCGATGAAGCTCAGGATTCGTTGCACGCAGGTACTGATGTCCAAAGACCTAGAGGTTGATTCGTCCGAATCTCAACCCTATTTTATAGAACTTGACTCTCTCTCTCCACGATCGGTCCCGGGGCGTATCAACCGCCCGTCCACGCCCGCAATCGGCTACTATCTACGGCTTGGCTCGTTTGGCCGTTGGCGTTGATCCTGAAGTGAACTTCCTGGCTCATCTTTGCTTGTCCGGCGACGATCCCGAAGTGATGCTCGGGAATCTGATGGGCGACTTTCTGAAGGGAGTCGACGCGACCCGATATCCGCCCGCGATTCAACGGGGGATCCGACTCCACCGCGCCATTGACGGCTTCACGGACGCGCACCCCGTCTTCGGCCGCAGCCGCCGCAGGCTTCCGCCGCCCTATCGCCGCTACGCCGGGGTGCTCGTCGATGTTTTCTACGACCACTTCCTGGCTCGCGACTGGCGCCGATACCGGCCGAGTGAAGACCTGTCCTCTTTCGTGCGCCGCACCTATCGAATGCTTGCCGACCCGCCGGTCGATCCGCCGACCCGACTGAAAAACGCACTGCCGTACATGATTCGTGAGGACTGGCTCGGCTCCTACGCGACGCAAGACGGCATCGACCGGCAGTTGAAGCGCCTCAGCCGCCGCGTGTCGCGGGCGAACCCGCTCGGAAGCGGCGTATCCCAACTCGCGCTTCACTATGACGGGCTCTCCACGGATTTCGCGGAATTCTTCCCGGCGATCATGCTGCACGTCAGAGACGTAACCGAGGTCGAGAGGCCGCAAGTCCCGCGGGAGCGTGCGTCATGACCGACACGATCATCATCGCCCTCTATTTCGCGGCCGTCCTCGGGATCGGTTTCTACCATTCGCGCCGCAAGACGACGACCACCGAGTACTTCCTGGCGGGCAAGCACGTCGGCTGGTTCGCGGTGGGCGCGACGCTGTTCTCGACGAATATCGGAAGCGAGCATTTCGTCGGACTGGCCGGCACGGGCGCATCGAGCGGCTTGGCCGTGGGCTGCTACGAGTGGTCGGCGAGTTTCTGCCTCATCGCCCTGGGGTGGATCTTCATCCCGCAGTATCTCCGCAGCCGTGTGTTTACGATGCCGGAGTTTCTCGAGCGCCGTTTCAGCCCCGGCGCCCGCTGGTACCTGACGGGGGTGTCCCTCGTCGCATACGTCTTCACGAAGATCTCGGTGGCGCTGTTCGCGGGCGGCATTCTCATTCGCGAGATCTTCGGTTGGGACTACATGACGTCCGCCATTCTGCTCGTGATCGCCACCGGCATCTACACCGTGACCGGCGGACTCTCGGCGGTCATCTACACCGATCTGTTTCAGGCCTTCATCCTCATCGGCGGGGCCGCGCTGCTCACGTTTCTGGGCCTGGGCGCGGTCGGCGGGTTCGCGGGACTCCGGGAAGCATTGCCCCCGGACTTCTTCCACATGATCAAACCGCTCGACCATCCGGACTTTCCCTGGCTGGGCACGACGGTGGGCACGCTCATTCTGGGGATCTGGTACTGGTGCACCGACCAGGTCATTGTCCAGAAGGCGCTCAGCGCGAGAAGCGTGACCGACGCCCGGACGGGCACGATCTTCGCCGCGGCTCTCAAGATCCTGCCGGTGTTCATCCTGGTGCTGCCGGGCCTGATCGCGCGGGCGCTGTGGCCGTACGACGTTACGGGCGACAACGCCTACCCGCTGCTCGTCCAACGGCTGCTGCCGCCGGGGTTGACCGGGTTAATGGTGGCTGCGCTGCTGGCGGCGCTCATGTCGTCGTTGAGTTCGGTGTTCAACTCCTGCTCGACGCTGCTCACGATGGACGTCTACCGCAAGATCCACCCGGAAGCGGGTGAGCGGCGCCTCGTTTGGGTGGGGCGGCTCAGCACGGCGGTCATCGTCGGACTGAGCATCGCCTGGATCCCCTTCATCCGCTACCTGGACGACGAGATCTATCAATACCTGCAGAGCGTTCAGGCTTACGTCGGCGCGCCGATCACCGCTACCTTCCTCACCGGCATTCTCTGGAAGGGCGCCACGGCGCGGGCGGCGTTGACGACCCTGCTCGTCGGCGGGCTTGCGGGCGCCTCGCGCTTTGTTCTCGACATCCTGCACAAGGCGATGGGCTACGACCTCGGTCCCTTGATGGTGATCGTGGACTTCAGCTTTCTCAACTTCAGCGTGATCGTTTTCTTCGGCTGCGTGACGCTGATGATTGCCGTCAGTTCAATCGGAGAAAAACCTGTGCTGGCGCGTATCGCCGGCTTGACGCTCGATTGGGCCGCCGAACGGGACCTCGACCCCGTCGCCGAACGCCGCATGGCCGTGGCGACCGGGATCGTCGCCTGCGCCGTGCTCGTCCTCTGGCACCACTTCCGCTGACTCGGCGGGCGCAAACCCTTGCCAGTGAGGATGACAACCCGCCGGGGAAACTGCGCGGTTACGTGCTGAGAGAGCCCTCGTTTGCCGGGCTGAGGATTGCGAAAAGGGGGTCCGTTCCGCGCGATCGTGGGCCAGCCTGCATTTCTCACCACGTGGCGAGGCGAAGTGCGTGAGAGGGCCGTCAGGAC
>JAPPLB010000160.1 GCA_028819575.1 Bryobacterales bacterium
CGTACTGTTCAAGTACGCCTGCGCGCGCCAAGCGGCGCGCGCCTCGTCCTGACGGTCCTCTCACGCACTTCGCCTCGCCACGTGGTGAGAAATGCAGGCTTGCCCTGGCTGACAGGCAACTGTTATTCGAGCGGAACTACGCGGGTTGCCGCCAGCCGTTCTTCAGCTTTGGCGAGCACTCGCTGTTCAGCTTCTTCCTTGGTGGCCCCCTCGGAGCGGGCGATGTTGGCGCCGGGCGATACGTTATCGGCTTTGGCGCGGTAGGCGCCGCCGAGCTTGTAGGAAATCACGCGGACCGGCCACCCGGCCAACTCGAGCGTGCGCTCGGAATAATCCTCAGGTTTCATGCCTTTGAACTCAGGCGCCCTTTTCGATCGGGGCTCCGACGAGATTGCCCCATTCCGTCCAGGAGCCGTCGTAGTTGGTGACGCCGTCGAGCCCCAGCAGGTACTTCAGCACGAACCAGCTATGACTCGATCGCTCGCCGATGCGGCAATAGGCAATGACGGGTTTGGAGCCCGTGATACCCGCGCCTGCATAGAGGGCCTGCAACTCATCGCTACTCTTGAAAGTGCCGTCTTCGTTGCAGGCTTTCGCCCAGGGAATATTGCTTGCGCCGGGGATGTGGCCGCCGCGCTGGCAGGTCTCGGGCAAGCCGGGAGGTGAGAGAATCTTGCCGCTGAACTCGTCGGGGCTGCGAACGTCAACCAGCTCCACTGAGCCTGCGCCCACGGCGTTGTGAACGTCGGGCAGGAACGAGCGGATCGAATTGTCGGCGTCGGCCGCGGTGTAACCGGCTTCGGCGGGCGACGGGGCATCGGTAGTGAGATCGCGCCCCTCGGCAACCCATTTCTTGCGGCCGCCGTTCATCAGACGAACGTCCGCGTGGCCGTAGATCTTCAGTTGCCACAGCGCCCAGGCGGCGAACCAATTGTTGTTGTCGCCGTAGAGGATCACCGTGGTGTCGTTGCCGATTCCGGAAGCGGACATCAGTTTCTCGAAATCATCCTTCGGGATGATGTCCCTTTGAACCGTGTCGCAAAGCTGCGTGTTCCAGGCCCATCCGACGGCGCCGGGGACGTGTCCCTCGTCGTAGGCGCCCGTGTCCACGTCAACCTCGACGACGCGGATGTTTTCGTCTCCCGAGTGTTCGGCTACCCAATCGGTGCTCACGAGCATCTCGGGATGCGCATAGTCGGCCATGGTTCATTCCTCCCTGGTGGCGTACGTTCACCTTGGTGCTAACCTGCATTTCTCACCACCTGACGTCCGAAGCACGCGATACGACCGCCATGACTTCGTTGCGCTTGCTTGCCGTGCTCGATGTACCATCGAGTACACCTGCGCGCGCCAAGCGGCTCGCGCCTCGTCCTGACGGCCCTCTCACGCACTTCGCCTCGCCACGTGGTGAGAAATGCAGGTTAACGGTAATCGACTATAGCATGCAGCCGGCCCCAGACAAGGTTTCGAGGGTTTTGCGGCAGCGCATTTTCCAGGTCAGTAGCAGGTCAGTAGGCTCATGCTTTCAAGAGCTGCAACAACAGCGGTCCTCGCAGGGCCATCGCTTCGCGCTCCTTGTTTTTCGGGCCGATCATGAGTTTTTTCCGACTTGTTCCCGGACCTCCTGCAGACGTGCCGGAATCGAGTTCATTACCTTCGGGATTCTCGGCAACCGCCGGTTTGACCGGGCGGCCTGACGACACCAACGCCAGGCGGTCAGTCGAAGAGGTGAACTCCGACGGAGAAGAACACTCCGCTCGCCCTGTACCTGTAGTCGAGCCGCACCCCCTCGGTGTCGACGATCCAGTCGGTGAGCGAGCGGGCGTAGCGGACCCGAATGTCCAGCGGCCATTTCAGGCGCAGCGTCGTTCCGGCGCCGATGGTCCACGGCCATCTTGCAAGGCGTTCGCGGTCTTCGCCGGCCACTCCCGTGTCGGGATTCGTCCCTCCGGTAGCGAACTCCGTCCATGCTCGATTCATCCCGCTGAAGAGGTAGACCTGGGAGCGGCCGGCTGCCAGAGCGCGCCCAAACAGGAAGTTGCCGCCCAGCTCGGAGAGATCGCTGAAGTCCCACCGGCCGGCCCAGACGTCGTGGATGTTCCCGCTTGTGGTGGGAGAAATCGTGCCGTTGAGCTTGCGGCGGCTGGAAACGACGCCGACGAGTTCGCCGCCGACGAGCCAGTTCCCCGGCAGGTTCAGGCGCGCTCCTCCCGACAGGGTGCCGGCGAGCGCAAGGCCTGTGGAGGACGACGTGCTCGAACTCGATCCCCCCTGAATGGTCACTTTCTTGGTGTGTTCGACCGCAATGCGGCCAACCTCGGGAGCCAGACGCAGGTAGAAGCCGGACTGCGCGAGGGCGGCATCCACACTCATGAACAAGCCGGCGACCGCCAGCAAGCGCAACAGCTTGCCCGGCAGCCCGTGAGTTTCCGAAGCCCTTCGACTCATTTCCGATGAACCACGACTGATCGATGAAGCTGAAACTCTCATATTTCGCGCTGCACCCCGGAGGTTCCGCTCGGTACCAGTTTAGTGGGTCGGGAACATCAGCTTCTTGTGGCGGTTCGGAAAAGCTGCGGGTGTTGATGCGAGATGTAGAGAGACGCTTTGCCCAACAGCCATTCACGGGTTCGCGGAAGACCAGACGGAGAGCCTTGTTACCCTCCGCCGCGCCCTGGAAAGATAGATATAGTTACTTGGCAGAGAAGTCCCTGGAGAGTTCTCGTGGCGATGGGTCGATTCAGCAACGTGCTCCGGCGAGGCGGCTTTCCAGCCTTTCTCTGCACGCAGTTTCTCGGGGCCCTGAACGACAACATCTACAAGACGGCGGTGTCGCTGGTGGCCGTGGGCATTGCCGCCGGAAACGAGGGAAGCCTCATCCTTTCCGCCGCGCAGGGGTTGTTCATCCTGCCGTTCATTCTGTTTTCCGGTTACGCGGGGCACGCGGCCGACTCGTACAGCAAACGAACGGTGCTGATCGCGACCAAAGCATTTGAGGTGCTGGCAATGTCGTTGGCGGTCGTTGCCCTAGCGCAGGGGAGCATCGAGATGATGCTCGTGGTGCTGTTCCTGATGGCGACGCAGTCAGCGTTCTTCGGTCCTGCGAAGTACGGCATATTGCCGGAGATCTTCGGCGACAAGGATTTGAGCCGTGCCAACGCCATGCTTCAGATGACGACCTTCGTGGCCATCATCATCGGGACGGCTCTGGGCGGCATACTGCTCAAGGTCTGGCCAGGCCGGCTTTGGATGCTCGGCGTCGTGCTGATGGCAGTAGCGGCCTCGGGCTCCGCGTCGAGTCTCGGGATCACGAGGGTGCCGGCGCCCACTGTGCGCCGCCGTTTCCTGCGCAACCCGTGGGCCGAGATCACGATCGGCCTGAAGCATCTGTGGAACGTGCGTCCGCTTTGGCTGACGGTCGTGGCCACGGCCTACTTCTGGTTTGTCGGCGCGTTGATGCAGATCGCGGTCATTCTGTTCGGGACGGAGACGCTCGGCGGGGATGAAGGGGAAGTCAGCATCCTTATTGTGTTCTTCGCGGTCGGCATCGGCATCGGAAGCATGGCGGTGGGGCGCTTGTCCGGCGACAAGGTCGAGATCGGGCTGGTGCCGCTGGGAGCGCTCGGCATGAGCCTGTTCTCGGTGTTGCTTTCCATGTCCGCGCCGTCGTACGAGCTTTCAGCGGCTTGCCTGCTGGCGCTGGGGTTTTCAGGGGGGTTCTATTCCGTACCGCTCAACGCCTACCTGCAGCAAAAAGCGGATGAAAACGAACGGGGGCGTTTGCTGGCCGCCGCCGGTTTTCTGAGCAACATCGGCGTGCTGCTCGCCGCGGGCGCGAGCTGGCTGCTCAGCTATCAGCTCGGGTTCAGCCCGGCGGAAGTCATCTTGACCGTCGGGGTTCTCAGCCTTCTCGCGACGGCATACATCCTCACCGTTGTTCCCGATTTCCTCATCCGGTTCCTGCTTTGGCTCTTCACGCACACGATCTATCGGATCCGCATCGAAGGCGGACAACACGTGCCGTTTCGCGGGCCGGCGCTGCTCGTGTGCAATCACATCTCGTTCATGGACGGCATGCTTGTCGGAGCCTGCGTACAGCGGTTCATCCGCTTCCTGGTTTACCGTCCTTACTTCGAAAAGAAAGTCATCCATTGGTTCCTGACGTTGATGAGAGCCATCCCGGTGATGGGCGGGGATAAAGAAGGAGTGGCGGAATCCATCGCGCATGCCCGGCAGGAGCTGCTCGACGGACACGTGGTCTGCATTTTCGCCGAAGGGTCCATCAGCCGCACCGGAAATCTGCTTCCTTTCAAGCGAGGACTCGAGCGCATCGCGGGCGGACTCGAAGCGCCGATCATCCCGGTCCATCTCGACCGCTTGTGGGGAAGCATCTTCAGCTACGAGCAGGGGAAGTTTCTGTGGAAACGACCACGGCAGATACCGTATCCGGTGACCGTGACTTTCGGGAAGCCGATGCCGTCGGATTCGAAGGCGCACCAGGTTCGGCAGGCCATTGCCGAACTCGGCGCTGAAGCGGCGGCGCACCGGCCAGACAGGCGCGACCTGCTGGACCGGCGTTTCCTGAGAATGGCGAAACGCCGCTGGTTTTCGTTATGCATAGCTGATTCCACCGGCAAGGAGTTAAGCAACGGCAAGACATTGATCGGCGCCCTGGCGCTCTCTCGCTGGATTCGGAAGCGTTGCCCGGGGCAGGAGATGGTCGGCCTGCTGTTGCCCGCCACGGCCGCAGCGGCGATAGCGAACATCGCGGTGCTGCTTGCAGGTAAAGTCCCCGTGAATCTGAACTTTACAGCGGGCCGTGGGGCGATGATGTCGGCGATCGAACAATGCGGCATCAAGACGATTCTCAGCTCGCGGCTGTTCATGAAGAAGGCGGGCCTGGAAGAGTTGCCGGGGTCGGTCTGGCTCGAACAGGCGGCCCAGGAGATCACGCCTGTTCAGAAAGGGCTTGCGGCGGCGTGTGCGGCCTTGTTGCCGTCACGGCTGCTGGAGCGGGTGTACACGCCGGGGCGGCGCGACCCGTCCGCGCTTGCAACCGTCATCTTCTCGAGCGGGAGCACCGGCGAGCCCAAGGGCATCATGCTCTCGCACGGCAACATCATTGCCAACATCGAAAGCCTCGCGCAAGTGTACTGGGTTTCCGGTAACGACCGCCTGATGGGCGTGCTGCCGTTCTTCCACTGTTTCGGGTTCACGGTCACTCTGTGGCTGCCTTTGCTGACCGGTTTCCCGGTTGTCTATCACCCCAATCCGCTGGACGCAAAAACGGTCGGCAATCTGACGCAGAAATATGGGGCCACGTTCCTGTTGGCCACGCCCACCTTTCTTGCGAATTACGCCCGGCAGTGCACGCCGGAACAATTCGCGTCGCTGCGTCATGTGATCGTCGGCGCCGAGAAGCTGCGGGACTACCTGGCGGAGCAGTTCCGGGAGAAGTTCGGGATCGAGCTGCTGGAAGGTTACGGCTGCACCGAGATGGCCCCCGTGGTTGCCGTCAACACACCGGGGTTCGAGACACGGCGCATCCGCCAGGCGGGGCGCAAGCAGGGCAGTGTCGGCCATCCGCTGCCGGCCGTCGCGGCGAAAGTGGTGGATCTCGAGTCCGGGGAACCGATCGCACCGAACGAGGAGGGGCTGCTGCTCGTCAAAGGACCGAACTGCATGCAGGGCTACCTCGGGAAACCCGACAAGACGCGCGAAGTTCTGGCGGACGGATGGTATCAAACCGGGGACGTCGCCCGGATCGACGACGACGGCTTTATCCGGATTACGGACCGGCTCTCACGCTTCAGCAAGATCGGCGGCGAAATGGTTCCGCACATCAAGATCGAAGAGACGGTATCCGAACTGCTCGGCACGCAATCCTGCGCCGTGACGGCCGTTGCGGATGAGCGCAAGGGCGAGCGGATCGTCGTGCTTTATCAGCACGAATCGGTCACTCCAGGGGACCTCTGGGAGCGGCTCAAGCGCACGGAGTTGCCGAAACTATGGATTCCGAAACGAGAGGATGTCGTGGCGGTGGAGGAAATCCCGCTGCTCGGATCAGGGAAGCTTGACCTGGCGCGCTTGCGCAGCTTGGCATCCGAAATGCTACGGATGAGGATGTGATAGCGGCTCGTCCGGTAATTCCAGACGCAGGTTAGTTCTGCAAAGCCTTGGTCTTGGCGTATTTCCGCCGGAAGCGCTCGACACGGCCGGCAGTATCTACGAGCTTTTGCTTGCCGGTGAAAAAGGGATGGCAAGCCGAGCAGATCTCCAGGTGGATTTCGCCCTTGTGGGTCGAGCGGGTTTCCCACTCCGAACCGCACGCACAGGTTATCTTCACCGGCGCATAGGCCGGATGAATTCCTCTTTTCATGGTTTCCGGGGTTCCTCCAGGCGGGGATGTTCTTAGCGTAGCATGACGCAGGGATTCGGATCGGGAAGCCGGAATTGCGTTCACATGGCGTTTCCCGGCCCGGCGGATGCTCGAATTATGCCGGTGCATAACAACCATTTCGGGCGTCGTCACTGCGTGAAATCGGCCTGTAACGGGTGCTTGCAGAGGCGCGTCGGAACACTGAACACTGCCAATGACCCCGCTCTCCCGGCATAGAGGATTCCGCAAGTTAGAGCCGCTGCCTCTCAGCGTTCTGCTGTGTATCACATTATTAGCGCCTTTCGCGGCTGCCGAAACGGCGCGCAGCTACGCCGTGATCCTCAACGAGAATCCCGTCGGCGGCCTCGTCCCCAAGAACCTCATGGGTGCAAAGGGCCGAGTGCTTACCGGCAGCAAGGCCTATGGCGAGTTGACACGCCGCTTGATCGCCAGGCAGGAGCCGGTGAAGATCGCGATCTCGGCCGTCGGCGCAATGGTCACCAGCTCGTCCTGCCACACGATCAACGCCGTATTCATTCGCGCCACGCGAGCCCAGGTCGAACAGATTCGGCAACTCGGAGGGGTGAAGAAGGTCGTCCGCACGCCGCGTTTCAAGAAGTTGCTCAACGAGGCCGGTGACCTGATTCGGGCTGCGCAAGCTTGGGAAAAGGCAGGCGGCGTCAGCCAGGCGGGCGCGGGCATCAAGATCGGAATTATCGATAGCGGAATCGACATCGAGCATCCCGGAATGATCGACCCGTCCCTGGTCCCGCCGCCGGGCTTCCCCAAAGGGCGCACCGAGGATCTCGCATTCACGAACAACAAGGTCATCGTGGCGCGCAGTTACGTCCATTTGCTGAGCTCCGATCAACCGGAGTTCTCACGGCCGGACGACTTCTCGCCGCGCGACCGTGTGGGCCACGGCACGTCGGTTGCGATGATCGCCGCCGGGCAGCCGGTCGAATCGCCGGCGGGACCGCTCACCGGGATCGCCCCGAAGGCATTCCTCGGCAACTACAAGATCTTCGGTTCGCCGGATATCAACGAATTCAGCAACGCCGAGGCCGTCATCCGAGCGATTGACGATGCAGTGATCGACGGCATGGACGTCATCAGCATCAGCTTCGGCGCTGTCGCGCAGTTCCCTTTCGATGAGCAGGGGAACGCCTGCTCCGACGATCCACAAGTCTTGTGCGACCCCGTGGCGATCGCCGCCCAGAGCGCTGTCCGGGACTTCGGGGTCGTGGTCGTCGCCTCGGCGGGAAACGTCGGGGCATACGGAGAGCAGCACTTCCCGGCGCTCAACACGATCGCGACTCCTGCATCGGCTCCGGACGTGATCACTGTGGGCGCGTCCGCCAACTCACGGCAGTTCGTGCAAGAAGTGCGATTCGACGGGCAGAGCTACGCCGCCTTGTCTGGCAGGGGCCCCGAGCTTTCCTCATCGCTGACAGCGCTTGCAACGGATGCGGCTTCTTTCGGCGACGGCACGGGCTGTACGCCCTACGCAGCGGACGCGCTGCAGGATCGCATCGCGGTCATGGAGCGCGGGTTCTGCGAGTTCGAGTTCAAAGTAGCTTTTGCGGCCGAAGCAGGCGCGAAGGCGGTTCTCGTTGCGAATGCGCAGGGAGAGGATGAGCCCTTCGTGATGTTCGGGTTAGAGACCACGGATATTCCGGCCTACATGATCGGAGCCGCCGCCGGCACGGACCTCCGCAACCGACTGGCGGAGGCCGATGTTGAAGTCACGCTTGACCCGACGCTGAGGCCCCGTGACATCACCCCCGGCCAAGTGGCGCCGTTCAGCTCGCGGGGGCCGAGCCCGAGCAACGACATCAAACCCGAAGTCGTGGCGCCGGGGGTCTTCATCTACTCCGCCGCACAGCGATTCGACCGTAACGGCGACACTTTCGACAGCACCGGATTCACGTCCGTGGACGGCACGAGTTTCTCCGCGCCGATGGTGGCGGGAGCGGCGGCCCTGGTCATGCAACGACATCCGGAGTTCTCCGTCGATGAGGTCAAGTCGGCGATCGTCAACACCGCCGCCACGGAGATTTTCGAAAGCGGCGAGTTGGCGAGGGTCACCTCGGTCGGAGCGGGGATTCTCGACGTCGAAGCGGCGTTGGATCCAGTGGCGACGGCGATTCCTGCAACGATCAGCTTCGGCGCGTTGAACCGAGCGACCCTCCCGGTGGAACGCATGCTGACGATTCGCAACCCCGAAGTCGCGACCCATACTTACCAAGTCATCGTGGAGCCGAGGGACATGGATTCAACGGCCTCGGTTGTTGTAGAAGGCTTCGAAGCGGTCGAGTTCGAACTTCGAGGGGGGCAATGGGTTGATCTGCGAGTCACTCTCGAGGGCGCGCGTCCGATTGCGGGCAGCTACGAGGGCATCCTGCGTGTCGTGAGGTTGGCCGGGGGGCTCGACTTGTTCATCCCCTATTACTACGTTGTCGGTGACGGCGTGCCGTTCAATACGTTCGCCATCGCCGGAACGGGCGTCGTCGGGACGGCGAATGAGCCGCATCCCGAGTTGCTGATCTTCCGCGTGATCGACGTGCACGGGCAGCCGGTGGCGAACCTTGACGTGACCTTCAACGTCGTCGAGGGCGGTGGCTCGATCTACGCGGCGGACAACTCCACGGATCTCTTCGGCATCGCGGCCGCTGATGTCGACATGGGGCCGAACCTGGGTCCGCAAGATTACGAGGCGTTTGCCGGTGGATTGCGCGTTCCCTTTTACAACGCAGCGCGCGCCAAGCCCGTGATTACTGCCGCCATCAACGCAGGAGATCCGGGCAGCGATCAGCCGATCAGCGCTGGATCGATCATCTCGATTTACGGAGAGAACCTCAGCGAGTTTCTCGGATCAAGCAGTGATGTGCCTCTGCCGATTGCGCTCAAGCACGCCAGCGTGAGCTTCGACTTCCCGGAAGCCGACCTCAGCCTGCCCGGACGGCTCTACTTCGTAAGCGACACGCAGGCGAACGTGCAAGTCCCCTGGGAATTTGCCGGTCTCAACCAGGTCTTTGTCAAGATGCGGATCGAAGACAGCGTCAGCGAGCCGTTTGTCGCTGATTTGTCCGACTATTCACCAAGTCTGTTCGAGTACGTGTCCGACGGGCTGAAGCAAGGAGTGATCACTCATCTCGATGGCAGAGCGGCTACGGCGAGCCATCCGGCCCGGCCCGGTGAGACGGTCGTCGTCTATGGCACGGGCTTCGGCCCCGTCACGGACGCGCAGGTGAGCGGAGAGCCTGCTCCGATCGGCAACCCGATTCGGACTCGCCTAACTCCCACGGTAGAGGTCAACGGCCAAGAGGCCTCTGTTCTCTTTTCGGGATTGACGCCCGGATCTGTCGGGTTGTATCAAATCAACATCACGCTGCCCACGGATCTGCCCAGCGGCAACCTTCCACTTGTCGTGACCAGCAACGGCATCCGGAGCAACTCCGTGGTCATACCGATCCAGGAGTAGCCTCTTCCCACAGCGATTCGATAGGCGAGCAGTGTCGGGCGTGGTATTCTCGTAACTTCCCGTCGGCATGCAGGCTCGCGTTGCAACTCTGCCCGATGAGGCAATTCCTTTCCCGGTGAAGGGCTCGCGCGTTTCGGTCATTATCCCTACGCTTGACGAAGAAAACTCGATCGGTGTGGTGATCGAGCAGTTCCGAGACAGCGGAGTCTGCGAGGTCATCGTCGTGGATGGCGGGAGCCGGGATCAGACCTGCCGCAAGGCCCTAGCGGCGGGGGCGACCGTGATCGAAGCCGGTCCGGGACGCGGCACGCAGCAAAACCGGGGAGCGGCTGAAGCTCAGGGCGACGTGCTGCTGTTCCTTCACGCCGATACGCTTCTCCCGCTGGATTTTCTCGAGCACATCGACAAGTTGCTTTCCCGTGAAGGCGCCAGCGCCGGCGCTTTCCGACTGGGCGTCGACGGACCCGGCCGCATGCTGCGCTGGGTCGAAAACATGGCGAACTGGCGATCGCTTTACTGTCAATTGCCCTATGGCGACCAGGCGATCTTCGTGAAGGCGGAAACCTTCCGCCGCGCCGGCGGCTTCGCGGAAATTCCCCTGATGGAAGACTTCGAACTGATGCGCCGCCTCCGCAAACTGGGACGGATCGAACTCGCCCCGGTCGCCGTCCGGACATCAGCGCGGCGCTGGCGTCAACTTGGCGTTCTGCGCGCAACATGGAGCAATCAACTCTGCCTCCTGGCATATCTGATCGGCATTTCGCCTTGCCGCATCGCTGCCTGGCGTGATGCCCACGGGGACTGATCCACGGTGCGAAACCGCAGACTGCGTGCGCATCCCTCCCGGGTCGCAGCAATTCTCCTGCTCATGGCGGCCTTCCTCAACGCTCAGGAGCCTGAGCGAGACTGGGTGCGGGAGACGCGCTACAGGCCGTCGCCGCTGAACCTCGCAGGCGAGCTGCCGGGAGACCGGGTCACGACAGCGGGTTACACCTCGGACTGGCCCGCCATCGCCGCCACGCGCGATGGCTCCCTGCATGTCGCGTACGTCGAATGGATCGCAGGTGTTGCCGACCGTATCGTCGTTCGTACGAAGACGCCGGACGGGCAGTGGACCAAGCCGTTCAACTTGTCCGGCCGAGGCGATCACTATACCCCGGCCATCGCGCCGCTTCCCGGGGGTGTGCTCGTCGTGTGGCCGGCACGGATCGGGGACAATTTCGAGCTTTTCACCTGTGAGCTCTCCTCAGAAGGCTTGGCGACGCTGCCGCAGCGCCTTACCCGGGCGCCCCATGGCGACTTCAACGTGCGAGCGGTGGCTGACCCATCCGGCGTTGTGACGATCGTGTGGCAGTCATTCCGCGACGGTAATGCCGACGTATATGCGCGGCGCTTCAGAGACGGCCGATGGGGTCCCGAAACACGGATCTCGACGAGCACCGCCGGTGATTGGGACCCCGCGGTCGCGCTCGATTCGAGCGGCAAGGCGTGGATCAGTTGGGATTCCTACGAGCACGGCAACTACGACGTGTTCCTGCGCTCGTACGACGGCGTTGAAGCGGGCGATGTGACCCTCATCACCACGGAGCCGACGGCGCAGTTCCACACAAGCGTCGCGGTCGATTCGCAGGATCGCGTGTGGGTGGCTTGGGACGACGGCGGCGAGAACTGGGGCAAGGACTTTTCCCGTGCGAGCGCCGCGCCCGGCAGCCGGGGCCTCTACAACAAGCGCTCCATCGGACTGCGCGTCTGGTCCGGCGGACGTTTGCTGGAACCGCAGGCCGATCTATACGGAGTGCTCTCGGGTGGCATGACGCGCTACGCCGCGCTGCCGCATATCGCGTTCGACAGGAACGGCGCGCTCTGGCTGGTGTTCCGCCACTGGACCGAGTCCGAGCCCGTTACGGTCCATCAGTTCTTCGCGACGCGCCTTTCGGGTGATACGTGGACGCTTCCCTACCGGCTGACTCGCAGCACGGGGCGCGCCACGCAACTCGCCTCGCTCGCATCGTCACCGGACGGAGCGCTGTATGTCGCCTATTCGTCCGATGCCCGCAGGAAGGACTACGGCCCACGGGATCAACATCATGCGTTGCACTACGGCGTCTGGGTTACCGAGCTCGAGGACGGCGTGCCGGCCTCGCCCGCGTTACGGGAGGTTCGTCTGCCGCCGCCGGCGCAGGCGCCCCCGCGGCGTCCGCGGGAGGCGATGACGGTGGACGGCCGCACGTACCATCTGCTGCTCGGCGACTGCCATCGCCACACCGATATCGAGCCGCACCGCGGCCCGGACGGCTCAATCCTCGACACCTACCGCTACGCCATTGACGCCGCGCAGATGGACTTCGTCGGCACCGCCGACCACACCGACACGCTTGCCGGCCGCAACCCCGAGGGCTTGCGCGACTATCAATGGTGGTGGACCCAAAAGGCAGTCGATCTGATGACGCACGCACCGCACTTCATGGGCATCTACAGCTACGAGCACAGCATGGAGCGCCCCGCTGGACACCGCAATCTGCTGTTCCTCAAGCGCGGCGCGCCCATACGCCTGATCGATCGCCGCCGCAACGAGGCCGACAACCAGCCGCCCAACTTCTGGAAGTGGATCGAGGGCAACGTGCTTGCGCAACCAGGGCAGAAGGTGGTCGCCGTGCCGCACACCTTCGGGTCGGGTCCGCTGGCGGACTGGAACTGGCAGAACCCGTATTACGATTCCGTGCTCGAAATCTATCAGGCGTTTCGCGGAAGCTATGAGGCCTGGCAGCTGCCTGATGAAGAAAAGCGCGGTCCGACGCAGACCGACGAGCCCGGACACTTCGCGCGCGATGCCTTGGACAAGGGGAATCTCTACGGCTTCGTGTCGTTCAGCGACCACTTTTCAACTCACAACAGTTGGGCCGCCGTCTGGGCGGAACGGGAAGACCGTGAAGGGATCATCGACGGTATGCTGGCCCGGCGCACTTACGCCGCCAGCGACGAAATCGTCGTGAAAGTCACCTCCGCCGGACACATGCCCGGTGCGGAATTCACCGCTTCTGCAGCCAACCCTCCGAGGATCGAGGCATCCATCGAAGCCCCCGACGAGATCCGCCGGATCGACGTCGTCCGCAATGGTGAGTACATCTATACGGCCGACCCCGAGGGCAACACGGCCCGCATCAGCTATCGTGATCTGGACGCGTCCCCCGGCAAGAGCTATTACTATCTACGGGTTTTCCAACGCGATCCCGAGAATCCCACAGGCGATTCCGAATTGGCCTGGGTCTCGCCATTTTTCGTCACCTACACGGAATGACCATGCGACTTACCGGAAGCTTTCGACCGTTCGCTCTGCTCCTTGCGCTTGTGATCTCTGCGGGTTGCGGCGCCCCTCCTTCAGATGGACCAACTGAGACCAGCCCCCTCGACCTGCGTCCACAGCCCTGGCAGCGCCGACCCGAACCCGTCCTTTCGGCCTACACAACCGAACAATCCTGGTCAAAGGTGGTCGTCTACAGTCCGCACGTCCTGCACATCGACGGCAAGTTCAAGATGTGGTACCTCGGCACGTCGACCGGCTCGCGGTCGAATGACATCGCCCTGGGGTACGCCGAATCCGATGACGGCTTCCATTGGCGGGAACACGACAAGAATCCGATCCTCACCGGCGGCGACATTCCCTGGGGCCCGAACTTCCAAACTCCGTTTGTCCTGTTCGACGAACAGGAGCAGCTTTACAAGCTATGGTTCGTCTCTGTTCCGATCCTGGAGCGAGACGCCGACGGCGCCATGACCGAGATGACGCAGAAACTCGGGTACGCCACCAGCGTCGACGGCATCGAGTGGGATGTCCACCCCGAACCCGTCTACGAATCCGGCCGGTCACCGTCCGTGATCAAAGAAGGGCCGAACCGTTACCGCATGTGGATGAACTCACGGCCGAGCATGGAAGTAGCGCCGCGAGAACTCTACCTCAATATCTATGAATTCACCTCGACCGACGGCGTCAACTGGGAGCGGCTTGAACCGCCGGTGATCCGGCCCTCCGGCAAGGCGAACTCGACGATCTATCCGTTCGTTGTCAAGGAGGATAGCGAATACCGTATGTGGTACGGAGGACACATCGAAGGAGGCACCTTCGAAATCTTCTACGCCACTTCCGACGACGGCTCGACCTGGCGCATTGACCATGAAAACATCGCTTTCCCTTCGACCAAGGATAAGCAACGCTTCGACGGACGCTACACCTCCACGCCTTGCATTCTGAACCTGCCCGACCGCCGCCTGCTCTTCTATTCCGCCCGCGATTGGAACAACGATTACATCGACAGCCAGGGCCGCAAGCGTACTGACGATGCCGGAGTCTACGCCCACATCGGCGTGGCCTTGCTTGACAAGTGAGCAAGGCAAGCCATTACTGCCGACAAAACGACCCCAAAAACTCCTGAACTTTTCCGCATCTCCTCCGTATATCCGAGACGAGGCACGCAGGAGTGCCCGATTCGGTTGTGAGGATTTCAGCAATGAAGAAACGCTTTAGTCTCCACGCAGCGGTAGCTGCTTCGCTTTGTCTCGCCGCATTGCCTGCCGCCGCCCAGGAAACCAAGCCCTGGATTCACGTTCACGTCACGGAAAGCGGCGACAGTCCCAAGAACATCCGGGTGAACCTTCCCTTGTCGGTGGTCGGCGTGGCGTTGGAAGTCGCGCCGGAGAAGATCGTCGAGAAGGGCCGCGTGAGGTTGAACAACGCCGATATCTCGATCGCGGATATGCGCCGGTTGTGGGCCGCGCTGCGGGATTCTGGCGACAGCGAGTTCGTGAACGTCGATGACGGTGGCCAGCACGTAAGCATCGTTCGCGAAGCCGACTTGGTGCTCATCAAGGTCGACGATCGCAAAGACGGCAAGGACGCCCAGGTACGGGTCGAGATTCCCGTCAAGGTGGTTGACGCCCTGTTTGCGACAGAAGGCGAGGAGATCGACATCGCTGGGGCGCTGGACCGGCTCCAGAGCGAGCGCGGCGAGATCATCCGCGTCATCGACGGCGATACGAACGTTCGCATTTGGATTGACGAGACCGCTTCATCGTCATGAGCCGCCTGCAACAAGCGCTGCTCGCCGCGGTCGCCGTTGTCCTGCTGCTGTTGGCGAGCCTGCACTTCGTAGTCGTCCGGGTTCATGAGCGCGGGCCCGACGGCATGAAGATCTGGCTGCCTCTGCCGATCGAGCTGGCGCAGGCGGCCCTGTGGTTCGTCCCGGACTACGAAAAGCACTTCGATACCGATACAGTGCAGATCGAGCGCTTCAGTCCGCTTGCGCAAGCCCTGTTGGAAGCGTTGGAGGAAATTGACAAGGTCGAGCTCGTGCGGGTCAACGAAGGGGACCAGACGGTCGTGGTCCGGAAGGCGGGCGCCGATATCGAAATCAATGTCCGAACGGACCGCAAAGAGGTCAAGGTACGCCTCGCGATGCGAACTTTACAGGGCTTGGTCGACAGCTTCGACGAGGGCCGGTTCGATGCAGCCGGTGCGATGAGTGCGCTCAAATACTCGTCCGGGCTAGTGGTCCATGTCGACGAACCGGATACCGAAGTGTCACTGACGATCTGGTGACCGTCTGACCTGAAACATCCCCCAGATCAAGCGGCGTTGACACTGCTCCGGATGTTTCCCGCTTGGTTGATCCGCACGCGGGCGGAGGAAAAACCGGCGAGGCTCCCCCCTCCGGCCAACAAGCAGGACAACGGATCGCCGCAAGAACTTGACGCACACAACTGACGCAAACGTCAACCTTGGCCGGCGGCAACAAAACCAGCCTGCCTCTCTCGCCAAGTGGCAAAGAGAAGTCCGTGCGGGTCACGAATCGCGGCTGTTCGGGTGGTCATGGTGACCCATTTTGGTACTGAAGCGCTTCAGTCTTTTTTGGGCCGCCCGGCTTGTTTAGCATGAAGATCATGGCCCATGAAGGCCCTGATGCGTCCCCGGCGGGCGCTTGCGAAGGAAAAATCCTTGCCGCTTCAGATCGTCTTGCCGGGGCGCGTTCCCTGCAACGATTTTCCACCATGTCCCGGCTAAAAAAATGTTGTTCCTGACCAAGCGTGCAAGCGCCCCTGCTGTGAAACAGAGTTCCGGGCGCGCCTCGAGCCTGGCCGGGCCGGAGCCTCACGAACATCCTGCAGCAGCCCTGGTTTCACCTTGCATGGTCCGCTAAGGGGCGGGGGTGCGACTGATGTGGAACAAGCTGCTGATCAAGCGGCCTGGATGCCGATCCGGATGTTTCCTGCTCGAATGATCCGCACCGCGTAGCGGGGGCGGGGGCGGGACTAGCCTGCATGTCTCACCACGCGGCGTGGTGAAGTGCGTGAGAGGGCCGTCAGGACGAGGCGCGAGCCGCTTGGCGCGCGCAGGCGTACTTGACAGTACGTCGAGCACGGCAAGCAAGCGCAACGAAGTCCTGGCGGTCGTATGGCGTGCTTCGACCGTCGGGTGGTGAGAAATGCAGGCTTGGTTCCCTTCTTTCCAAGACAAAGACCCCTGCTCCTGCGGGCTTGCAATGTTTCCTCTTTTGGGGGCATCGAGCGAGCGTCTGCGTCGGTTACTTTTCGTCCATGGCGCTCGAACCGAGACGCCTGTGCCGCTTGCCTTTCTTGGGTGGAGCAATCATTCTTGGAAGTGTAGGCCCCGATCGCCGTTATGAGCTTTTCCGGTTCGATTCATCGATACGCCAACATCATCCGGGGCGTTTCGCTGCTTCTCATCGTGGCGTCGGTGATTCTGCTCGCGCGCGCCCTCCCCGTGGATAGCGGCGTCCAGGCATTCCAGAGCCGGATCTCCGACCTGGGCGCGTGGGCCCCCCTGATTTTCGGCGTAGTCTATGCGATCGCCGCGACGCTGCTCATACCCGCTTCGGCGTTGACGCTGGCAGGCGGAGCCATCTTCGGTCTGACTGTCGGGACTCTGACGGTTTGGCTCTCGGCAACGACGGCTGCGGCAATGTCGTTCCTGATCGCCCGCTACGTGGCCCGCTTCAAGGTGGAAGTGATCGCATCGCGAAACCCCAAGTTCAGTGCGATCGACTCGGCGATCGGAGAGGGCGGGTGGAAGATTGTTGCACTGCTGCGCCTGTCACCTGCAGTACCGTTCAACCTGCAGAACTACCTGTATGGCCTCACGGCGATTCGTTTTTGGCCCTGTGTCGGGGCTAGCGCGGTCTTCATGCTGCCGGGAACGTTCATGTACGTTTACCTCGGGCATCTGGGCGGCCAGGGGCTTGCGGCGGCCTCCGGTGGTGGAGCCGGCAGGAGCGCCGGGCAATGGGCGCTGCTGGTGGTGGGCTTGCTGGCTACGATTGCGGTCACCGTTTACGTCACGCGCCTCGCCAACAACGCGATCAGAAACCAGACGGCAATCGCCGTTGCGCAACCCCGGGAAGCAGTATCTTCTGAGCAAGCGCCGCCCCCGGGCATGCCCTGGGGCGTGATTGCCATCGCTCTCGCGGCGATGGTGTTGTTCTCCTTGGCGCTCTCTGCCGGCCAGGTTCGAACAAGCCTCGAACACCTCTTGGGGACGCCTTCGGCAGTGCTCGACGAGGCTTGCGGAGCCAATCCGAAAGGGGCGGCTTTCGATGACTCGCTTCTGAACACGCTGCTCCTGGTTCACGTTGACGATCAAGGCCGGGGCGGCTGCAACAGCTTTCGCGCCGAGGCGGGTGATCTCAACAAGTTCGCTCGTTGGACCGGGAAAAATCATTTCTATCAAATGAGTTATGGCGAAAAGCTCTCTTTGTTGATCAACTCATGCAACTCCTACACGCTACCTCTGATACGGGAATACGATCCGGTCGCCTCGATCGTCGATATCCCCAACGCTGAGCCGAATATTCGCGGGCTGCTCGATGGTGGGCCGCTCAAGCGTGTCCCGCTGGCGACTGGTACTACCTGAAGCAGCGCCATCCTGGCCCGTCCCGCCTTTTCCACAGTCCCCTCCCCTACCGCCAATGACTGAATTCAAGACGATCGCTGAAACATTGCCGCAGACCCTGCCGCTGGACGAACACAACAAGCGGCTCGTGCAGAACGTGCATCCGCCGAACTGGGTGAACCCCAAGACGTCGGGCCGTTACAACCTGGTCGTAATCGGGGCGGGAACCGCGGGCTTGGTGACGGCGGCGGGCGCAGTCGGCCTTGGTGCGAAGGTCGCTCTCATAGAACGCGCCCTGATGGGCGGCGATTGTCTGAATGTCGGCTGCGTGCCTTCGAAAGCCCTCCTGCGCTGCGCCCACGCCTACGCGGACGTGCGCGACGCGCACAAATTCGGAGTGGACGTCCCCCGAGGCTTCACGGTGGACTTCCCGGCGGTCATGGAGCGCATGCGGCGGCTTCGCGCCGGCATCAGCCATCACGATTCGGCAGCCCGGTTTCGTGATCTGGGTGTCGACGTGTTCATGGGCGGCGCAGAGTTCACCGGACCCAATACGGTCAGAGTCGGTGGAAAGAATCTGGCGTTTTCGAAAGCCTGTATTGCCACCGGAGCACGTGCGGCGGCCCCGCCGGTCCCGGGTTTGGCCGAGGCAGGGTATTTGACCAACGAGACGGTTTTCTCGCTGACCAGGCTGCCGGATCGCATCGCCGTTATCGGCGCCGGCCCGATCGGTTGCGAAATGTCGCAGGCGTTCACGCGCTTCGGGTCGGAAGTAACGCTGTTCGAGGCGGCGCCGCAAATTCTGATCCGCGAAGATCAAGACGCCGCCATGTGTGTCGAGGCGGCCTTGCTGCGAGACGGCCTCAAGATTCGCTGCAGCGCAAAGATCATCGGCGTGCGCAGCGAGGGAGCGGAAAAGATTCTCGAGATCGACGGCGTCGCCGGACGAGAAGAGTTGCGCGTTGACCAGATCATCGTCGGCGCCGGACGCGCGCCGAATGTCGAAGGTCTGGGCTTGGAGACGGCGGGCATCGAGTACGACAAGAGGACAGGCGTCAAAGTCGATGACTTCCTGCGAACGACGAACCGAAACGTATTCGCGGCGGGCGATATCTGCTTTCCTTACAAGTTCACGCATACGGCCGATGCGATGGCGCGGATTGTCATCGGCAACGCACTGTTCTTCGGACGCGGCCGTACGAGTGCTCTCACCATCCCCTGGTGCACCTACACCAACCCCGAGATCGCTCATGTCGGCCTCTATCCCCATGAGGCCGAGAAGAAAGGCATCAAGGTTCAGACTTTCACGATCTCATTGTCGTCGGTTGACCGGGCCATACTCGAGGGCGAGGACGACGGATTCCTAAAGGTACACGTCAAGAAAGGAACGGATCATATTCTTGGGGCAAGCCTTGTGGCTCGCAATGCCGGAGATATGATCTCGGAGATATCCCTCGCGATGACGGCAGGGGTGGGACTCGGCACGATCGCGAAGACGATCCATCCCTACCCGACCCAGGGGGAAGTGATCAAGAAGGCGGCCGATGCCTACAACCGCACTCGCCTTACGCCACGCGTGAAAAGAATTTTCGACACCCTGCTGCGCTGGCGCCGCTGACTCCAACCTCGGAAATTCAAACTCTTCCGGCGGCGGGCGCCGGCCATCTGCGATTGTCGGCGCAATGTGGGAGGTTCCCCAGGTGAGCAAAGCAGATGCAAAGGAAAAATTACCCTTTCGCTTTGGTACTGAAGCCCTTCAGTCTTTTCTTGCCGCCCCGGCCTGCTTGGCATGAGCACTGAGAAGCAGAAATCCTGGCGTGCATTTCTTCCCACCTGGGGAAGCGAAGCGCCTGCCTGCTGCAGGCAGGCGTGCGGGTCACGAGACACGAAACACGAATCACGGACATTTATCGGTTTGCCATGGATGCGCAAGAGTGGCGCCACCGGAAACTGCCTCCAGGACTGCCGCGCCGCCCAGTCACTGCTTTCCTGCGCGCTGTGGGGCGGCTATGGAGCGGCATGAGCGGCAAATTGCCCCTGAGCCGGTGTCTGGCACTTCTTCCGCCGTTCACGGTCGCTTCACGACGGGCGCCGTTCACCGCAGCCCCCGTGCCCTTCCGGAGTTCTTCGAAGAAAGCGCCGAAGGCCTGGAGCTGTGGTCGCCGGAGCCGGCAGCCAGGAAGGCTGTCTATCAGTGCCTTGCTCTGATCCTGACCGGGCCGCGACGGGTCGGCAAGACAATCACGGACCTGCTCGCAGCGAGAATCAGTCCCGGTTCATGACGTTTTTCCCCGCCGGTACCGAGTCCTTCGAAGCTCGAACGGCTTGCCGGCTACGGTTCGGGCCAGTCGAGGTGCTTGTGGAGGAAGCGGAAGGTGTCGTCGCCGAGGATAGTGTGTCCGCCGTTGAAGAATTGGATGTGGGCCCGGTCGGGGATGCCCAACTGGGCGTAGAGGCGGCGGACCTTGGCGTACTCACCCGCAATCCATCGGTCCATGCCCACGCCGTCGTGATGGCCGCGCTCGACCATGAAGGGCCGGGGGACCATCAGATAGGCCTTTTCGGCATGGCCGAAGGTGTTGCCGAGGTTGAAGTAGGGCACCTCCCAGGTCGGATAATACATGTAGCTGTAGCCCCGATCGACGGCCGTCAGCTTGTGAATGTCTTCGTTGAAGTTGGCGGAGCAGATCGATAGCGCGTAGCCTTCGAGAAGCGGAGGAACGATCATCGCCGTCGTTCCACCGTAGCTGAGGCCGTAGAATCCGACTCTTTCTGCGTCGACAAACGGCAGCGAACCGAGCCAGTTCAAAATCTGCTGGTGCTGCGCGGTGATGAACGAGAACATCGTCAGCTTCAGGGCTTTGGCCTTCTTGTCGAGCCAGCGAAAGCGGTCGGTGTGGCGGTAGAAGTTGTGCGGAGCGAAAACGACAAAGCCGCGTTCGGCCAGCCGGGCGGCGAAGTTGTGGTAGGCGGGGTCGTTGCCTTCGACGACGTGCCGCGGCAGCCCGTTGTAGCCGTGCTGGGTGACGACGACGGGGCGGCGCTCGCCGGGCTTGAGGTTCTTCGGAACCAGAAGGATGCCCCAGGCAAAGACATCCGGTAGAACGTCGAGAACGACCTCGTGACCGGTCCAGTTCTCGTTGTCGTAGATTTGCCGCGACCGGGGGTTGGGCGGCAGCAGAGGATCTTCGATGCGGCCCTTCACTTCGTCATGGAGATGGTCGCGAAACCGCCGAGACGCCTTCGCGAACTGTTCGGCTGACAATGTATCCGCCCGCAGAACGAGGGAGGGCGGTATTTGGGCCAACTCGGGCATCGCTGCGTTCATATAGAAACCGTCGCGAACATAACCCGAAGCGGTGACAAGTTCCTGTAGCCTTGTTTCCAGTTCCTTCACCTGACGGTGCTGTCTCGGTTTCGGGCCGAATCCACGGCGCCGATCCTTTGGGGTTTCGGATGGCCGCTGAAGGGGCGTTCGAACGTCGAGCAAAGTTGATAACTCGTCGAGTGCATCCGGCGAGCCCGGCCCCGTGACCGTGCCGCCGGGGCCGTTGACCAACAGCCTGGGCTGGAAACCCTCGGGGACAAGGGTTTCGATACGCTTGAACTCGGCTTCCACCGAACGGAACGAGGGAGTCGTGATCGCCCCCGGCGCAGCGGCTTTGCGCCAGCCTTCGGGAGCCTCGGGCGGCCCGTCAAAGACGGGGGCGGCGGCGTGTTCAACCACCAGACCCCGCGGCGCGATCAGGCTGGCAATCTCGGCGTCGCCGAACTCTCGCAAGAGCCCCCACACGGTCCGATCGAGGGGCTCTTCCCAGACGCGTTGACGCGACGAGAAGTAGCCACTGACGAGAGCGGCGTCGATGCGCGTGTCGACCGCGGCGGCGTACAGAGCTGCGAGCCCCCCTTCCCCGTAACCGGCGAGACCCATCCTGGCGGCGCCGCGCCGCTGCTCGAACCAGTCGATGACCGAGAGGACTTTTTGCACGTCGTAGCCGACGATGTGACGGCCCATGACGAACGCCTGGCGATAGATCCACTCGCGGTGCGGCAGGTTGGTGAAATTGACATCTTGGTGGCCGGAAACTTCGGCTGCACGGTCGATGAGCAGCGGCGCGACGACTTCGAAGCCGTTCTCGGCAAGAATGCGGGCGAATTGCCCTTCCGGCGGCAGACCTGGCGCGAGGCCGGCGATCATTTCCGGGGTCTGATCGGCGTCGGGGATGGCGACGACGTGTCCGGCCGGCTCACGGCGGGGTTCGATCAGCAGCCCTTCGCCGGTAACGCTTTCGACCACCGGCCAACGAACCTGGAATACGCGAAACGACGGGGTCTCGGCGACCAGGGACGGGTTGTCGTCGTCGCCATAGCGCTCCATCGACGGCGGGACTCGTTCGTCGACAAGGCCGATGATCGTGCGAAATCGGCGGCGGTTCGGTTCGACGGATCTTTCATACGCAGCCGTCGAGGAGAAGTCACGAGACCAATACCGTCCGCGCACCTCGACCGACGCCGCCAACTTGCGGTCGATGTAGACATGCAGGCCGTCGAGCATCTTTTCATCGATCGGCCCTTGCCAATCGAGAGGCTGCGTGTTTTCGAGGGTGGCGGTCTGAGCAAGTCCCAGGCCCGCCGCGACAAGACAGAGGATCACCGCAAGTGGAGCCATGCGAAGCACGGAGCGGGACAGAGGTTTCTTCCCCATTTGCGTCATTCAGGCTGATTGAGCCCGGACGCGCCGGGCAATCTGGTTGAGGTCCACCAGGGCGGCGCGGCCGCCCGACTTGCGAACCAGTTCGCAGATCAGCTCGACGGCGCGGAACTCCGGGTCCATGGCGTACAGGCAGGATGGATGGCTCAGGAAGTCGAAAACGGCGCGATTTTCGATCGCCCAGGTGACAGCGCGCCGAATGGCTTCGAGAAACCAATCCAATTTCCAGCGTCCGTTGCGGAACGCCCAGACATCGCTGATGGGACTCATCGGGATCTCCACCAGTCCCGTCGGGTAGACAAACGGCTGCGCTTCCGCCTGGGCGGCCACGATGGCGTCGTAGATCGATGGGCCGGGTTCCACGCCGATTTCCGCCATCGCGTGCCGGGGGTACTTGCCGCTGACCCATCGGAAGCCGAGGTCAAGCAGCAAGCGTTGCACGTCGGGACGACCGCTGAGTCCGTGAGCGAAGCCTCCGGGCGTACGGAACCCATCGGGCGTAATGCCGAGGCGGGCTTTCATGGCCCTTGAACACTTGCTGATGTTGTCGCGAATGACGTCCCGGACCGCGCGGTCTTCGATCAGCCACGGCGCGCGCCGAAAGAGAAACTGGACCTCCTCGTGCTTGCGCGCCAGGACATAGACATGGTCGTAGGTATGGTTCCCGACGGGGTGGCCCGCCGCGACGATCCCTTTCAGCCACTCTACGCTTTCGTGTTCGAAGACCTGCCCCACCGCGAAGTTGTGCAGCACGCCGCCGTAGGATTTCACCCTGCGGCAAGCCTCGACCGTATAGCCTTTGGCTTCGTCGTTGAGGTTGCCCTTTTCGTAGTCCCAGTGCGTCATCTCCCATGTCGGGAAGTTGCGCAGCATCTCGAGATCAAGGGTGATGGCGATAAGCGCTTTGCCTTGGAGTTCGCGGTCCTTCTCGGCGGCTTGAAGCGCAGCCGTGGCGCCGGCCGCCGCACCCAAGAGGAACCTGCGCCGGCTGAGTCCGCAGGCTCGGTGTTCGGGATCGGAGAGAGTCATGGGATCAGGGGGCATCCTTCTGGAGATAGCTGAACAGATCTCGCACCTCTTGCGTGTCGAGCCGGTCGAGCAGATTTTCAGGCATGATCGACTCGGGCGCAATTTCCATCGATCTGATGTCGCTTCGGGCGATCCGGGTCTTCTGGTGAGTGCTGTCGATAAGGGTAACGCCTGCCGCATCTTCTTGCTCCACGATGCCGCGCACGGTGCGGCCACTCTGTGTGCGGACGGTGTAGGTCAAGTATCCCGTCCGCACCGTGGCGCTGGGGTCAACGAGCGCTGCGAGCAAAGCGGCCCGGTCGCTGCGGTTGGCGTCGGTCAGGTCGTTTCCGAGCGTGCCTCCTTCGCCGAACAGTCGGTGGCAGCTCGCGCAGTGCTCGATGAAAAGAAGCTGTCCGCGCCGCGGGTCGCCCTCGCCGGTATTGAGGTCGTTGCGGTAGCGCCGCATCACGGCCAGCTTTTCTTCCGTGCTGCCCGGACGGATGTTGCCCCAGTGCCTGCGGACGAGGGCGTCGATCGCTTCGTCGCGAAAGAGAGGAAGCTGGCGCAACTCCGTGACGGCGACATCGGCGGCGGGAATGACGTCCTGGTCAACGGCCTCGAGAAACGCACCGGCGGTGGAGCGCCGGCTCAGGAGAATGCCGCGGATTTTTTCCTTCTCCGCCGACAACACTTGCGGGTAGGAATTCAGCAGCCGCTCTGAAACCTCGTCCGATTCGAAACGGGCCAGAACATCGAGCGCCCGCAGACGAACGGTGGGATTGGATTGGAGATCGAGCTGGGCCAAGACGGCGCGGATGCAGTCGGGGCGACCGAGATCGCGAACAAGATCGAGCAGGGCCACGCGGCGGTCCTCATGGGTGTCGGATTCCTCGAGGCCGCTCAAGATCGCCCGATAGGCCTCGTCAATGCCGGCCCGGACGGCAAGCCGGGTGCGATCGAGACTCCGCGGCCTGGCGGTCCAGGTCTCCCGAATCCAGCGCCTCAGCGGGGAGGCAATCTCCTGGAATGGCCTTCTCGGGCCGAATACGGGGTCGCCCTTCACCGCGGCGACCTCTTCGAAAAGTCCTCCCTGCCCCAGACCGGACAGCGTGGCGCCCCGCTCGGCGAGGCCCTGATCGAGCGCCAGCACGGCGGTTTCGAGATGGGCAGCAGGGGCGGCGCGCGCCAGTTCCAGCGCGGCGTCGTACCCTGCGGCTGTCCCTTCCGCGGCGTAGCGGCGGATGAGCCGCAGCACGTTGTCCCGCTTCATCGAAGGATTCCATGTTCCAGGCTGCGTGAAGAGCCTCACCAGTTCGCCGCTGTCGGACAGGGCTTTGCTTTCAAGCGCCCACCAGATCAGCAACGGCACGTGCGGGTCCCGGGCATCGAGTTCACGCTCCAGCAAAGCCGAAAGCATGGGCAAGGCGACACGTCCTGGGAGCCGCTTGGCGCTGGCGGCAAGCTGGCTCCGAACCACCACGCTCGGGTCCCTCCTGGCCAGCACGGAGAGTTGTTCCGCAAGAGGCGGCGCGGCGTCGCGCCGGTCCCCCAGCAGGCGCACCGTCCAGGCGCGGACGTATTCCGCCGGGTGGCTCAGGAGGTCCGCAGCCACATCGTCGTCCAGGCCGCCGCTGACATGGAGCGCCCACAGATTTTGGAGAGCCAGGCTCTCGTTCCCGGCCTCGACGATACCGTTTCGCAAGTCTTCGTGAATGTCCTTGTCGCGTCGGTGAGCCAGAATTCGCCGCGCCTGGAAGGCGTGCCAGCCATTCGGATTTCTCAGGCGATCGACCAGTTCGGCGCTCGACAGCCGTTCCAAGTCAATATTCCTTGCGGGCTTCGCGTTCTTCGCCTCGATCTTGTAAACCCGCCCGTTCGAGCGGTCCCACTCGGCGTCCGGATCGGGATGAGCGGTCCGCTTGTCATGGAAATCACTGATGTACATCGAGCCATCGGGGCCGAGCGCCAGGTCCGTAGGAGAGAACCACGTGTCGTTGGAGTCGAGCAGCGTCCCCACCTGCCGGGCTTCGAACGTCGAGCCGCGCGGCTTCACTCGCCACCAGGAAGCGGAGTGTCCCAGGAAGTTGGCTCCGATGAAACTTTGATGGAACGTCTGCGGGAAGACGTCGGCATCGTAGATAGTGCCGCCCACAACGAGATGGCCGCCGGTGACGCCGCTGTGCTTGACATGCCCGAAGAATCCGTAGGTATGGAGGTTGTGCAGCGGCCCGTGCTTGCCGAAGCTCTTGCGGTAATAGCCGCCCTGTACCGCATGCCAGAACAGGGCTCCTCCGTTGGAGCTGTAGAAGAGGTTCCCCTTGCGGTCGAAGGTCAGCCCGTAGATGTTCCCTCCCCCTTCCGCGAACAGTTCGAACTCTTTGGTGAGCGGATGGTAGCGCCAGACGCCCTGCTGGAACTCGATCCCGCGAATGTTACACGTGCTGGTGCTGCCGTTGAGGCCGTAGAGCCACCCGTCCGGCCCCCAGGTGAGGTGGTTTGCGACTGACTGCGTATCCTGCATCCCGAAACCCTTGAGCAAGACCTCGGGGTCGGAGTCCGGTACGTCGTCGCGGTTGCGGTCCGGGTAGAAAAGCAGATAGGGAAGCTGCAGGACGAATACGCCGCCGTGGCCGAAAGCGAGCCCGGTGGCGATGTTGAGTCCGCTGACAAAGTCCTTGAACTGGTCGGCCCGGCCGTCGCCGTCGGTGTCTTCCAGAATGGTGATGCGGTCCGCCCCGCGAGGTCCGTCGGGAGGAGGCTCGGGGACGCGGTCGTATGCCGTGCGCGACCAACGGTCGATCTTCGCTCTCTTCAGTCCGGCGGGATTGGGGTACTGCAGGTATTGGATGACCCACAGGCGGCCGCGCTCATCGCACTTGACCAGACTCGGCTGCCTTACTTCGGGCTCTGAAGCGAACAGCTTCACGCGAAGGCCCTCGGCTACGTCCATCTTCTGAGCCGCCGTTTCCGGCGAGTACCCCTGGGAGAAAGCCGGCAAGGCCGAGCAAAGCAGGACCAGGGACAGGGCGGCGAGATCGAACACCAAAAGAGGGCCGGTGTGTGGTTTTGATCGGTTACGCTGCTTCACGCTCATCACTTGGTCGTTCCGGCTTGCGGTCCTGAGGGGCCGAGACTCTCGCCAGACCCGTGCACTTGATCCAACGCTTGAGTCCTCGGAGGAAATCGATCTTGCCGAGGGTTTTCATCACGTTCCTACGGATCGGATAAGGCTTCCTCGATGGAAAACAAACGGTCTCTTTTTAACTCGATAGCTTATTCTCCCATGCCCCCTGACAAGACTACCGAATAGCGCTCAAAGATCATGTGGTGTTGGTGGCGGAGAGCAAACAGACATATCACCTGCCTGAAACACTGGAGTCAAGACTTCCCGGCTCGGCAGTTCAGCCGACCAGGGCGGGCTCGGGGATGACCTGGGAGAAGACGTAAGGGCCTTCGGGGATAACGACCAGTGAGCTGCCGTCGGGCAGGCTCGCGGTGAGATCGTCGACTGCTTGTTGGGGATCGGCGAAGGCGGGTCCCCAAAGCTGTGACCGGTCTTCTTCGGCGACACCAGGCACGCAATAGGAGAGGTTCGTCTTTTGCGCCACCATCGCCAGCTTTTCCGCCTGCCATTGGTCGACGGTGACCGGTGCGTTCGTCAGCTCGTCCAGCAGGTCTTCCCAATGCAGCCCGCGCCGCACGAGCGCCGTGAACTCCGGGCTGCCGACGCCCTCACGGCAGGCGGCGGCGAGCAGGACCGCGCCGCCGGGCTTGACGATGTGGGAGGCCGCCGTGATGCCCTTGACCGCCTGATAGAACGTCAGATCGAGCGGATATCCTCCCGAAGTGGTGATCACCGCATCGGCGGGCTCCTCCAAAGTCGCCAAGGTGGACGAGCGCACGAATTCGACGCCGCGTGCGAAGGCCGTCTCCGGATCGCCCGCGAAGACGGCGGCGATTCCGCGATCACGGGTCAACGCCACGTCGACCATGAAATCGTGCCGGGCCATGGCCGCGATCTCACTGAGCTCGCGATGCAACGGGTTCTCGGGAAAAGAGCCCTCCACCGCACGGGGGTCTCTCATGAACAACGGGCTGTGGAGCCGCTTGATCGTCTTCTCGCCGGCCAAGCCGATCGAGATCAGCTTGCGCCCGCCCGAAAAACCGGCCATCAGATGCGGCTCGATGAACCCGAGGGTGATGTGGAGATCGGCTTCGACAAATCGCCGGTCCGTGAAGACGGGCGTTCCCGTAGCGGTTTCTCCCAGATAGGCCTGTTCGTCTTGCTGCTTGGCGCGATGGGAATCGACCGGATGGCGGGCAAGGATCTCGGGGCCGACGATCTCGTTGAGCTCGCTTTCGGTCGCCTCCCGGTGGAGCCCGGTGGCGATGAGGATGCGGATCTCCGAGGAGGGTATCCCGGCCCGCTCGAGGGCGCCGATAACGACAGGCAGGACCGTACGGTTTGGAGCCGGGCGAGTGATGTCACAGACGGAGATCGCCGCCGAACGCTTGCCGGACGCCATTTGCTCGAGCGGCGGGCATCCGATCGGGTCCTCGAGCGCCGCTTCCAGCACCGGCTGAGGGTAGTCGAGGGCCTCCGCGAAGCGCGACTCCAGGACTTCAACGGACAGCCGGTCGGGCAGCTCGATCTCCGCGCCTGTCTTGTCGAAAGCGAGTGTTACCTTCATCCAGCGGGCATCCTCGACACAAGGAACATGCTAACAGACGAGCCGCTCAGCTCTCCGCCGAACCGGGGCGCGGTCTGCATGCGCATTTCACCAACGTGGCCGCTCGAAAGTCGATGAGAAGCCCCTGCCTTGCAACCATCGGGCTCAGTGACTTTCTGCCTCTGTTTCTCACGGCCAAAGACAGGGTCTCGGACTGTTCTCACTACCCTGGCTGCATGGTAGGATCGGTCCCATCACAGATGCGTACGAACGTGCCGGGGCGAGCCGGGTGACGCGTGATCTGCTGGCACGCAAGGGCTGTCGGTTGTCATTGTGCCGGGGCTGTCCGACTCCTGCGGCCGGAGATTTCAACAGCATTTACGATGTTGCGTCGGTATTTCGGTAAATAAAGATCAAGGGGGTCGAACCCCAACGCGCGGAGAGGTATTGGTCAATTCATCATGTCTGCAAATCGACTGGAAGTCAGCGAGCGTCCTGAACAGTTCCCCACGGCTGAACCGCGAGTCTCCCATCCGCAACCGGTAAATCGCCGGCGCGCTTTTCTCGGGGTCCTCGGAGCCGGACTCTTGTTTTCGCCGGCGCAGCACGTGTTGCGTGCAGATGAGAGATGGTCCGGAAAACAAGGCGAGCCTCGTATCCCCAGGGACTTGAAGCCGCTCTATCCTCAAGACGTTCCCCCGGGGCAAGTCCGCGCCAAGCTGTATGAGCTGCTCGGGTGCGAACCGGTTCCCGGACAGGTGGCGTTCAAAACCGGCGAAACCGAGACGACGGACGACGGACTACGGCTGACGAAGCTGACCTACCGGAACGCTTTGGGAGAAGAAGTCCCGGGGGTCTTGACAATGCCTGTGGACGCAAGTCCGCGGTCGATGGCCGGTATCGTCTGCATGCCCGGCACCAGCGGAAGCGTCGAGCGGCTCGTCGATCCGGAGTTTCGGCGGGCCCAGCCCGGCAGGGGACCGCTGATCGGCTGGGGGAGAGAGCTGGCTCGGCGAGGCTTCGTTACCTTGTCCGTCACACTGCGCGGAACCACCGCACGACACATCAGCAGTAACCACTGGCAAAAGCACATACGGTTCCTGGCCCCCTATGGCCGCGGCTTCATGGGAGTGATGGTGGACGAGGCGCTGCGCGCGGCAAGGATTCTCTCCGTTACCGATTCCGTCGACCCGAAACGGATCGGGCTGACGGGGATGTCGCTGGGAGGGAACGCCGCCTGGTATGCCATGGCGTGCGATCCCACGATTCGCGCCGCCGTGCCCGTGTGCGGCTCGGTGGGCAGCATGGCCATCGGTATCCACGAAGGGGACGTGGAACGGCACAGCTCCTACTGGTACATTCCCCATTTGCTGCGCTATTTCGATCACCCGCGGATTGTCGCTGAGTGCATCACTCCACGCCCATTCCTGTCGATTGCTCCAACCGAGGATGAGGATATGCCACGAGCAGGCGTGGACGAAATGATCCGTGTCGTCAAGCCCGCTTACAACGAGGCAGGATACCCGGACCGTTTCAAAGTGCATCAGCCGCCTGGGCGCCACGTCTACAAGAAGCAGTACTTCGAGTGGATGGCGGAGTGGTTCCGTCAGCATTGCTGATTTCGCGTCGGCGCCTGTCCACAACGCGAATGAGAAAGGAAAGCACACTATCCGGCAACAAGAGTATTTGTATTTGGGGATAGCTGCCCCCGATCGGCCCCGCGAACGGATCTGATTAACGCTTCGGAGCAGGAGGAGACGGCATGGAAACATTTGGGATTGTAGGGTTCTCATTAGGGACCGTGGGGTTCATTTTCGCCATGACCGCTTTGAACAAAATCTCCAAGTTGGAGAAACAACTGAAAGAAACAGGAGTGCTGGACAAAGAGTACAAATCAGACTGAGAGAAGAAGGGTCGTGCTGGTTTTCCCATTGAACGGTCTGAGCAATGGTGTTGCCTGAGTGTCCCGAAGTATAGGTGTATATAGAGTGTAGGTGTATATAGAGTGCTCGGCGCGAACGGTCGGAATCAGAAGGCGGATTGGTTTCCCGCCGAAGAGAGGGGGTGGTTTGTGGGATGGGAGCATCGGGTATATACGCGATGCGGCGACCGTTTTCATCCCGTTCTCCAGTGATGAGGATTCCTCACTAACAGCAGAGTGCGGTACGGATAGATCGCGGGACAATGCACACACAACGAGCACCTTCTCGAAGTGGAGTACCCGCGGATGTCGGTGATCATGGTTGGGGAGAGTACCCATTTGCGGTCTTGGATGACCCGGACGGGGTTCTTCAGCCTTGGGACATTCTTCCTTTCACTCCCGACTTGTGGCCTGATCCTTCCCCTCCATTTCCTCCCGGAACGGATCGAGCTTGTCGGCACGGGTCCTCATGACCAGCCAGATCGAGATTGCCGCTGTCAATAGCCCGAAAATGAAGCTGGCTGGGAATCCGAAATTGTCGGCCAGGGCGCCATGGGTGGCCGGAGCAAAGCTCGATGCCGGCGCACTGAGGTTCAGCAGCGTGAGATTGCTGGGTCCGGCGGCCACCGGCGAGATCACGGCCCCGAAATTGGGCATGTAGGCCCCTCCAAGCTCCCCCGCTCCCATGAATCCAAAGGCCAGCAGGTACGGATAGCCCGGCACCACCCATGCCCACAGGATGCCGGCCGCCAACAGGCCGATGGTGGCCATCGCCCCGGCCCGCAGGCCGTAACGCAAGGAAAGTTGCCCCAGAAAATATCCGCCAACCGCCTTGAAACCAAAGCGAAGCGCCATCATCAGCCCGGCAAAGTCTTTCGAGTCCCTCCCCAGCGTGACTTTGGAGTAGAGCGAAAGATTCGGGAGCGTGTTCAGACTGCAGTGCCACAGCCAGTACCCAAGCCACAACAGACCAAGCGAGCGGGAGGAGGCGAAGTCCCGGATTCTCATGAGCCAATAACCGAAGAAAGGCTTGCGGGGCTTGTCTGCCACTGCAGCCAGCCGATAGCCGCGCACCAGCTTGGCGCGCATCACGATGCAGGGCGCCGCCATCAGGTAAAGGAGCGCAAAGTCATAGGGGAACGAGATGCCGGGAATGCCCGGATAGAGAATGTACTGGGCTCCCAACGAGCCGAGCACGGCTGACAAGGGACCGTAGGAGTAGGTCAGTTTCATCGCCCGCACGCGCCCATCAACGGTCGTGCCCCGCGTCAAACACTGGAACTGGAAGACCTGTGTCAGTGACCCGGAGAATCCCTGCAACAGCCCCTGCATCATCAACGCCCCAACGACGACATTACCGGGCAGGGGAAGAATAAGCGTCAGGAAAACCAGGAACAGCAAAGAGGCGGTCGCGACCGTGGCCCATACGACCACGGAACGCTCGTGCCGGTGGGGGACCAGCCAAGCTCCCAACAGGGGAGCCACTTGCCCGACTTGGTAAAAGCTGAGCGGCAGATTGGCGACGGTCGCACTCGTCCCGAGCTTGTCGCAAAGAGCCGCCTGCACCAAGCCGATGTAGGCGACGGGCGCCGAGAAGTACATCAGGAGTTGACCGTACAAGAAGATCCGGCCATTGTGGCGGTTCATCTCCTCGGTGATCGGTCCCTTCGCCGAAGTCGATTCCCGTGAGGGACGGTGCGAGGCCGAGGAATGATTCTCCATGCTGCTGCTATCCCGCGAACGCAAGCACGCCCAGGCCTGCGGCGCGGCCTTTCGTTGCCTGTCTCAGAAACCCGTGCGCGGCTGAACGATTCCGTCGCACAGCGGCATCACTCCACGCCGCAACACCTGTCGGCCCGGACAGGCCTTGGTTTCATGCAACGCGGGCTAAGACTACGTCGCGGATCAGGCCGATTAGCGGAGAGAAGAATAGCAGAAGAGCCGCGAGCATGACGTTGCCAATTCGACAAGTGAATCGTGCGACGGTCGCCACAGATAGAAACAGAAGCTTTCCGATGAGGACGCCAGCTATCACGACAGGGTATTGAGGATAACGCCTATGGGAGCAGCAACGGACCTAGAGCGACCTGATAGACCGCCACACCCATACCCATTCCTGCGACCATGGACATGATGGCCGTCCAGCGCTGATCGCGTGGAAAATACCTTGCCAGCCACATCGATGACCCGATGAGGACAATGATCCCCGGCAATGTTAGGACACCAAGCGGAACGCTGGTCAACATTGACAGGACACATTCGTCACATCCGCTTCGCACCGAAGCGCCAAACGCGTCAAGCAGGAATACTGACACCGGACCCACGATACGCAGGTTGGAGAGATACCCGAGCGCCACCAACAACGGGTGAGCGCGCCACTTCGCGCATAGACAGCAACACGCGATCACGACGCTATAGGTAGCCACTAAGCCCATGCCGAATCCTGCTGCGACTCCCCACAGCGGGGCCAACTCAGCGGCAGCCGAGAATTCACCGTCCATCACGAACTGAATGAACGCACCGCTCTCACTCCAGCCCGCAGAACTGTAGTGCAACTTCGCTTCCGGCAATCCAAGTGCCCAGAAGACAAGGAAATGACCCATCTCATGCGAGAGAACCGCCACCGGGGCCGCGGCGGCGGCGCTCAAGAACCATCGAAGTGCAATACGCGCTCGTGAATCGTGTTCCTGTTCCTCGCCCGCGAACTCCATGCTTGTCGTCACCTTGTAAGCCTGCTCGCCAAGGCCCCACAGATGTAATCCCTCGGTTCCCGTTTCGACTCTAGCAGATGGTGAAATCGCGAAGTTTCGTCGATTCGGAGTAGAACTACCGGCTTGCTTGCACCTCGACTGTGTGTCTGTCGGCGGCTGACCGGAGTGAGACGGGCCGCAACCTCGTCCCTGCTACCGGCTACGGCTCACGCTCGTCCGCAGCCGCTCTCGACGCTGTAAGCTTCGGCCTGACCTAAGCTGCTGCGTTGTACTGATGCACTCCCCGACCGTAGGTATAACTCGCACTGAAGTCAAACTGTGCGTTGCCGTGTTCGGCGATCAGTCGATGCTATCGGTGGACGGCGCCGGCCTCGATTTGACAAGGGTTTCCGTCGAAGCAGCTGTTAAAGTCCGGTTGTTCAAATAGCCCTTTGGCGTCTTGCGAAGAAGCCGCGGTCACCGTCATAAATGACCGGCAGCGGTTACTTCAATTATCCTGATTCATCAGAAATACCGGAGCCATCATGTTTCATCTCGACAGCTACAGCTCGAAGATCCAGTCCATCCTGCGGCCGTATGAAGCCGGCCGGCGCCTCATGCCGCTGGCGCCACACAGCCCACTGCAGGGCGAAGGGCTCGACCTGCTCGAGAACACGAGCGTCGACGAGATGTTTGACGGAGCGCCGATCACGGCGCCCGACTTTGCCGAATGCGTACGCAGCGCTCTGTTCCTGTACTTTTCTGATCTCGACCGCTCGCACAAGATCTCCCAAAAAGTTCCCTCGACCACGGGCAGCTACTGGCACGGCATCATGCACCGCCAGGAACCCGACTTCAGCAACTCGAAATACTGGTTCCGCAAAGTTTCCCATCACGAGGTCTTTCCGGCGGTTCGAGCAGCGGTCCTGGAGCAATGGTCAGCCGCCGCCGGCGAAGAAGGCGCGACGCGGTTGCTGGTGGCGTCACGGAGCAGCCCTCAATGGGACCCCTTCTGGTTCATCGACCAATGCGAGGCCGTACGGCTCGGTGACGCTTCCGAGCTTGAGGCGCCCCTCAAGGCAGCCCAGCTTATCGAGTGGCAGATCCTGTTCGATTACTGCTGCCGAAAGGCTGTCGCGGCAAACTGAACCGCACCCCGACCACGAGTGGGCCGATGCCGTGAATGAAGCGGAAGGCGTCGACATGATGCTGCTCCTCTTGCTTGTGACCCACCCCGTTTGAGAACTCGTTGACACTAGTAGGAACCCTCTGCTCGGGCGCTCGCTTCCTTGTAGTCCGAACATGTCGTAAGTTACAAAGGAGAGAGGGAAGACGCGATACACATGAACGATCTCACGACCCTTCGGCAGCAGCTAACTGACAAGGGGTGCTGCGATCTGGGAAAACTGATTCCTTCAGACCAGATCGACCGGGTCCGGCGGGAAGTCACCCGTGACGTTTGGTCTCACAGCCTCAAAGAGAGGCCGAAGGGGTACGTGCCGGGATTTCTGCGCTTCAATCAATCGCTCGCTCCGTATCTGACACATCCACGCTTGATCGGACTGGCGGAGTCCGTTCTCGGACCGCATGTTCGCATCTCGATGTTCACGGGATCGGTCAACGCTCCCGGTCTGACGCGTGGCCGGCTCCATGCCGATTGGCCGTTCAACCAGCGCAGCCGGGCGCATGTTCCCGCCCCCTATCCCGACGCCGTGTTCCATCTGGTCACCTTTTGGATGTTGACGGATTTCCGGCCCGAAAACGGCGCGACGATCATCGTGCCCGGCAGCCATAAGAAGGGCTGGAATCCCAGCGCCGATGACCATGCCGACAAGCCCCATCCCGGCGAGACCCGCTTGATCGGGGAAGCCGGAACGGTGGTCGTTTTTGACGCTAGGCTCTGGCACGCCGAAGCGCCCAACGTGAGCACCGAGGAAAGAGTATCCGTCATCGTTCGATTCGCACCCTGGTGGCTGAATCTCGATACGTTGCGGCCCGGAACGGTCGATCATCGCAACATCGTGGAAGCCAACAAAGGCGCGGATTCGACCGTTCCCGCTCTGCCGCGGGACGTCTACGAACGGCTGCCCCAGGACGTGAAACCGTTGCTGCAGTACTCCGTCCAGGGGAACTAGGAGTGGCGCCACTACACCTGGGAAAAGCACAGCCCAGGCAAGCCGACCCCCATCAGCAAAGGGGGTGGCATCCCACTGCGATTGTTCCCCCAAACCCTTCTCTGATAAGGCATTACGTTTCACGCCATCGTCCCAAGGCGAGATGCAAGCCAGCCGCAAGGCGGAAGTCGGGTTTGAGCGGCGGCGTTCGCGGCTATTGTCCGAGCGCGTCCTCGATTAGCAGAATCACTCAACCCTGTAGACTGGAATCGGATTGTCCAGCGAGGGTGAGTGAGACAGATGAAAACGAACGCGCTACCATCGACCCGCCGAGAGTTCGTTCGCCAAGGCGCGGGGGTTGTGGCCGGCATGGCGGCGGCCCGGACCCCGGCTGGTGCACGGCCTGCGGCTCGGACGGCAAAAATCGGAATCGTCGGCGGGCGGTTCGGCAGGACCTTCCAGTGGCATTTGCACCCGCACTGCAAGGTGGAGGCGGTGTGCGACATTCGGCCGCAAGCCCTGCAAGCTTTGTCAGAGGTGTACCGTTGCGGAAACACCTACGACAACTTCCAGTCAATGCTCAAACATCCCGGTCTGGACGCGGTCGGTGTGTTCACGCCAGCGCCGCTGCACGAGTGGATGGCCACAACGGCGATGAAAGCGGGAAAGCACGTCATCAGCGCCGTGCCTGCCGGCTTGTCGGTTGAAGAACTGGAGCGGCTGATCGAGACCGTTCGCGAGACCGGCATGCGGTACATGATGGCGGAGACGAGCTACTACCGTCCCGAGATCATGACCTGTCGGGAATGGGCGAAGGAAGGCAGGTTCGGCACGATTTTTTACAGCGAGTCGGAATATCACCATGAGGGTTTGATCGCGCTGATGTATGACGACCGGGGCCTGCCCACTTGGCGTCACGGGTTTCCCCCGTTCTGGTATCCGACGCATTGCACGGGGATGGTTGTCCCGGTAACCGGCGAACGGCTGGCGGAGGTGCAGGCGATAGGATGGGGCGACGGGCATGAGGTCGTCCGGACGAACCGTTACCAGAACCCGTTTTGGAGTGCGACGGGTTTCTTCAAGACCTCCGGCGGACACTCCAGCCGTATTTCGGTGTTTTGGCGCGTGGCGGCGGGTGGAACGGAGCGCGCGCATTTCTACGGTGACCGCCGCTCGTACATCATGCACCGGCCCGAGGGTTCGCCGGATACGGTCGTCGAGATTCTCCAGGACGGCAAGATGGTCATCGACGACAACGGTTACCCGGCGGGACGGGTGCGCAGCCAGCCTTTCGATCAGCCGGACCACTTGGAGAAGCTGCCTGAACCGTTGCGGGTAAAGACCGGCCACGGCAATTCACACACTTTCTTGACCCATGAATTCGTTCAGTCGATCACCGAAGACCGGCACCCGAGTGTGAATGTCTGGGAAGCCGTGGCCTACACGCTGCCGGGGCTCGTAGCCCACGAGTCCGCGCTGAACGACGGCGAGCCGCTGAAGATCAGGGACTACGGGCGACCGCCTGAGTCTTGATGGCCGCAGAGCTGGAAAGGTCCGGACGCCCGCTTGGTATGTGTCGACAAGCCGGCCCGGCTGCGAATCTCTGGCGCTGTGCAATCAGTAGCCTGCATTTCTCATCACGTGGCGAGGCGAAGTGTGTGAGAAGGCCTTCAGGACGAGGCGCGAGCCGGGCGGAGGAAAAAGGCGCGCGCAGGCGTACTTGAACAGTACGTTGAGCACGGCAAGCAAGCGCAACGAAGTCCTGGCGGCCGTATGGCGTGCTTCGGCCGTCGGGTGGTGAGAAATGCAGGCTATCAGTCAGGGCTGATCAACCTGCTCTCCAACCTTGCCTCGGTGCCGCCGGTCGACATGCACCCGCCATTGCGTATTGGGGAGCGGCGGCCTGAAAGCCCTTGACCTCGTACCAGGGCTGGTGTTACAAGGGCCGTTTCGAAACCCGCGGTTGAGATGGCTGGATTCACTTGGTTGGATTATCTGATTGTGGCCGCATACTTGGCCGGTGTGACTGTGCTGGGCAGTCTTTTCGCCTCCGGTCAAAAGAGTTCTCGTGATTTCTTCCTGGCGGGACGCGGCATGTCGTGGTTCCCGATGGCTTTGAGCGTGATCGCCACGGATTTCTCGGCCATCAGTTTCCTGGGTGCTCCGGGGTATGTCGTCGCCCATGATCTGGTGATTGACCTGCAGCCTCTGGTGTTCATTTGGGTGCTTCCCATCTCCCTGTACCTGTTCGTTCGTTTCTTTCACCGCCTGGAGCTGATCTCGGCCTACGAGTACCTGGAGAAGCGTTTCAACCTCGCTTTACGCACCGGCTGCAGTCTTCTTTTCATCTGTCTTCGAGTGAGCTGGATGGCGACGGCGCTCTATGCGACGAGTCTGGCTCTTACTCAGGCGACACCTCTTCCGTTCTGGCTGTGCGCGGTTCTGATCGGGGGCTTGACGACTTTCTACTCCAGCCTCGGTGGAATGAAGGCGGTGATCTGGACCGACGTCTCGCAGTTCTTCATTTTCGTCACGGCCATCGCCTTGGTCCTCGTCCGGGCGGTGGGGTCGCTCCCCGGCGGAGTCGTCATGGCTTGGGATACCGCCAACCGCGCCGGCCATACTCGACTGCTCAATTTTGAAGGGGGATGGGAGGCGATCACGACCCCTGCGGTGCTGATCGGAGGAAGCTTCCTGGTGCTGATCTCCTATGGCGTCGACCAGGTCGTGATCCAACGTTATCTCACCGCGCGCAGCATCGATGAGATCAAGCGCAGCATGGTGTTCCAGGTTTGCGCAGCGCCGGGCCTGTTGTTTATGTTGGCCGTGATCGGGCTGGCGGTTTTCAGCTTCTATAGCCACTTTCCTGAACGGATTCCGGAAGGACTCGAAACCGACAAGTGGTTCCCTTATTTCATCGTCCACGAGTTGCCGATGGGCTTTTCCGGGCTCGTCATCGCCGGATTGTTCGCCGCCACGATGTCATCGATCAGTAGTGGGGTCAATAGCATCACCGCTGCTTGTGTCATCGATTTCTATCGACGCTTGCTGGCCGGGGACTCCCGGGTGATACAAAAGCAGGGCGATTCCCCATCGGCGCCGGCTTTTGCTCAGCAAAACCAGCGAGAAATCCGGATTTCTCGGATCCTCTCGGTCTTCTGGGGCGCCGCGGCGACCGCCCTGGCATTCGTAGTCGGACGCATCGGTGTGATTGCCATTATCGCCAAGACGCTGAGCGGCTTTTTCGGGGGTGTGCTGTTGGGGGTTTTCTTGTTGGGCATCCTTGCTCCGAGAGTGAACGGTCCTGGCGCTCTGCTGGGAGGGCTGATCGGTTTCGCCACGATCTCGACGGTAGGCTTGGCGACCCCGATCAACTTGTTCTGGTATGCCCCCATCGGTTGCTTGACCACGGTGGTTGCCGGAACGGTTGTGAGCCGTTTCTTTGCGCTCCCTTCCGGGAAGCAAACCTCAGGCCTTACCTTGAAGGCCGGCTAGTAGACGGCCCTGACAACCTGGGTCGCAAGTCACGTGGGCATCGATTACCCTTGAGAGACCGAGTGGAGTCGCAAAAGCAGATTCTTTGCTCTGATCGACAAGCACCTCGACCCTGTGGCTTACGAAGTCGAGCGGGCGAGTTAACGGCGCTAGCCGTAGCTCGTGCCAGTCGTCTAGCGTTGTTGCGAGCGGAGCGGTGAGGTTTTTCGTTGTTCCGGTGGGGAGCGCGGGGGACGTGCACCCGTTCGTCAGGATCGCTCTTGAGCTCAAGGCGCGAGGTCATGACGTCACTGTCGTCACCAACGCGTACTTCGCGCCACTGCTTGAGCAAGTGGGCCTGCCTTCGGTGCCGGTCGGGACCGTCGAGCAGTTCGACGACATCACCTTGAACCCTCGCCTCTGGCACCGTCTCCACGGCCTCGACGTTCTCGCGACCGGCATCGGACTCCGCATTTCACCGCTCTACCGGCTCATTGAGCAGGAAGCTGCCCGTGGCAACTTGGTAGTCGTCGCCCACCCGCTTGCTTTCGGCGCCCGCGTGGCGCACGAGACTCTTGAAATCCCGCTGGTAACGCTCCATCTCGCGCCGGCGAGCTTTTGGAGCCTGCACGAGACACCGGTACTGGCACGGGGGCTCGGGTCCATCAACGCATTGCCGCGGCCGCTGAAGCGTGTACTGCTAGCTGTCAGCGACCGGCTCACGGATCGGGTGATTGCGCCCCCGGTGAACCGTTTTCGGAGGGAGATCGGCCTGCCGCCCGTGCGGCACATCATCAGCAGGTGGTGGCATTCCCCGCAGCGCGTCATCGGACTCTTTCCGAACTGGTTCGCGGCGCCGCAGCCTGACTGGCCCCCTCAGACGACCCTGACCGGCTTCCCGCTCTACGACGAGCGTGGCGCGACCGGCGTGCCGCCGAACCTCGACGCATTTCTGGAGGAGGCGCGGGCCGCAGGCGACCCGCCGGTCGTCTTCGCTCCCGGCTCCGGGAACCGTCAGGCCCGCCGGTTCTTCACGGCGGCTTGCGACGCCTGCCGGCGGTTGGGGCGGCGCGGCGTTTTGCTAACCCGCTTCACCGAGCACCTCCCCCACCCGCTGCCCGAGGGAGTAAGGAGCGCGGACTACGCGCCGTTCAGTTCGGTTCTGCCTCGTGCCGCCGCGCTCGTACACCACGGCGGCATAGGCACCTCGGCCCAGGCGCTCGCCGCCGGCCGGCCACAGCTGGTCATGCCGATGACGTTCGATCAGCCCGACAACGCGGCTCGGCTGCAGCGGCTCGGCGTGGCTCGCACTCTGCCGCCGGTGCGCTTCTCCGGTGCGACCGTCGCGCGAGAGCTCGCGGCACTGCTCGAGTCTGCCACCGTCGCGAGCAAATGTGCGGACGTCGCCCGACGCTTCGATGGCATCGACCCTGTCGGGCACACGTGCGAGGTCATCGAAGGCTGCTGACGCCGGCCGGCCGCAGCGGCTGTCTCGTAGTCATGTGAAGATCAGGCCGTCGCCCCTCGAATAGGCGAGGTCCGCGTGTTGCCGATCCCGCTTGACAACGTGTCGATGCTCGCGGATTCGCCGGCACAGTTGGTGCCTCTAGCTGTTGGCCATGTGCGGATGCCTGCCACATTCGGTGACATGACCGGGGCGGGGCTGATTGAGATCGTCACGGAGTAAAACTGGAGGCGGATCGGCCGACCAAGGCCCATCCGGTCACGGATTGGCCTGTCGGACCATCAAGGCGATCCGGTCGGCTTGCTGCTCAGTGGTTCCGTAGATTCCCGATAACGATGAGAGAAACAACAAGGGAAGCATGACCAGTCTACTGAAAGTAAGTAACTGTATATGAAAAACCTGCGAGCACTTTGTGGCTAAAGCTGCCGGAAACCTTGACGCGTCCGTCAGGCGGCAAAGCGAAACGCGAACAGTTGTGCGTCTCGAAGCCGAATCCTCAGCCGTACCGGACGATCCGCCAGTGATCCGACCTCGGTTCGTTCCTTCCAGTGAACAGCGGCGTCGATCTTGTCCCCGAAGATCGGCGGACAATCGTCCAGTGAGAAGCCGGGTATCGGCCTGCCGTCTTGTTGTTGAAGCTCGACCAGGATGGTCCCGCCGCCGCTGGTGCGGTAATTCAGCTTGAGTTGGTTTCCGGAAAAAATCAAGGGAGGCGTGGTGAACTCTCCCCACCCGGCATAGGGCCCTTCGACGGAAACAAAGCCGTCTGTTCGCAGAGTGGCGCGGCGGAAGTGACTGTCCGGGTAGCGTAGGAAATCGGAATAATACATCGAGAGTTCGTCGGGCGCGGTTTGCAGGACCCCGACCCCCATGATCGGGTTGCGGTCGCACCAGCTCCGTTCGTCCCGTCCCGGACCCAGGAACGGCTTTCGCCTGCGGTCCCAGTGAATGCCGTCCCGGCTTGAGGCGAACTGCGTGTCCGACAGCCCTGCGAATGTGGGCGACAGGCCGGGAACCGTGCTGGTCGTTTGAGGCCCCGGCGCCTTTTCATAGTGCCTCCGGGTATACAGAACCATCGGAAACATCAGATAAGCTCGCTGAGCGCGTTCGTACTTCACCGTGGCGTTGGTGTAAAGATTCAGGTCCTCGGGGTCTTGGTCATCCGCGGACACCACCAGCTCCGGCGTGGACCAGTGCAGGAAGTCCTCGGACTCGGCTCGCCGAATCGCCCGTATCCCGCCCTTGAAATCGCCGGGGCGCGAACGATCGATACCTCGTAGATAGATCACGTACCGTTTCTTCTCGTCATCCCACAGCAGGATGTTGTGGCTGTCGACCGGAGGATTATCGATGAGCGGGTTGCCGGCCACCGGTTTCCAATGCAGTCCATCGCCCGAAGCAAATCCCAAAATCCGCCCGCTCGGGCGCGTGATCATCTTGTACCGTTCGTCGCCGGAGCCGTTCGGATCCAGAATGATGGAGGCGTTGATGCCCTCGACCCCACCTGCGGGGAATACGAGGTTGTTCTTTTTTGAGCCCTTCCATTCGACGATTCCCAGGTCGGGCTTTTCCCAATGGACGCCGTCTTGGCTCTCTGCATGGCAAGTGAGCGCCCGCGCGTCTTTACCCACATCCACCCGGTACCACATGCGGAAGCGGTCTCCATCCTTCAAGACACAGGAATAGTGCAAGCCATGGGCTATCGGTTCCCAGGGATGATCCTTTGCACGGATCACAATCTCACGGGGTGTGGGAGTGTGAAACGCCAACCGGACGTTTTCCTGCTTGTCGAACCAAAGATCGTCAAGAAATAGCTGTCGACTGGAACCAACGTCGACCGGCCCTTTTGCAGGAGTCTCCGAGACCGAACAGGAGACGGAGGGAGCGAGCGCCGCTGTGGCTACGCTGGAGAAAAAGTCACGACGTTTCATGGGATGTCCTGCTTACGCAGCTTGAGTGAAAAAGTGAACGCCCTTCCGGCGACCTACGATAGCTTACGATGAATCGGCGCTTGGGCAAAGAAGTCACCTCTGCGGCCTGTGAGAGCATAGCGCGTAACGGTGTCGTCCATGCTTCACAAGCGCTTCCCCCAAGAGTCCATCGCCGGTTGCGCCAGGGGAAGCCGGACTGCCGAGCCGGAGTGTGCGGACAAAGCAACAGCTTCGCAGAACTCCATGTAGCGCAGCCCTTCTTCGAAGGTTGGAGAAACCGTTCCGCCCGTCCGTATCGCTTCGATAAATTCTTGATCCGTGGTTTGAGAGCGTTCTTCCTCCGCGGAGACAACCATCGGAGTCAGTTCACCGGCGTCCCCGCTTGCTCCCAGAATTTCTTCGGAGAAGAGTCGGTAGATCAGTGACCCGCGCGACCCGTAGATCTCGATGCGGTGGCCGGGAGAGAACGAAGCGGAATGGCTCAAATGGTAGCTGAAGGCGGCTCCACACTGCAGGGTTCCGGCGGCCACCACCGAATCGGGCACAGTAGCCGTTACGATCGTTCCTGTTACGCTGCTGCGTACCGGATGGTGTACCTTGGCAACCGCGGAAACGATCGCCGCCGGTCCGACCCAACGGTGAGCTACCTCGACCCACAGGCCGAGAGTCAGTGCATTAACGCCCACCACTTCCGGGTCGAGACGCCAATCGTACCCGGCGGGCGGTTTCTCGAAGCTCATCCCGGTAACGCGCAGTTCGGTCACCTCACCCACAAAGTTCTCCTTGTGCAACAGCCTTTTCATGAGACGGTCGCCTTTGAGTCCGGGACGGGGAGGATAAAGGGCCGTGACGCGCCCCGATGATTTCGCGGCTGCAACCATCCTTTGCGCTTCAGAAAGATTGCGAGCCATGCGCGCCTGGCAGAGCACATGCTTGCCTGCTTCCAGCGAGCGATGGGTTACGGTGCAGTGAAGAACGGGAGGGGTGGCCACGACGACGGCGTCGATGTCAGCGGAATCGCAAACTTCCTCCCAACTCCGAGCAACGGCAGGGATCTCGAACTTCCGTGCGAGTTTCCGGGCCTTGGCGGAGTCCCGGGACCAGATCAACCGGCAAGAAACGCCCGGGCTCCGGGTCAACGCCGGCAGATGCCGGGTCTCGACGACCCAGCCTGCGCCGATGATCCCTATCCGGATGGTCTCCATCGGAATGCGCACGACAGCGTTTCTTGTGCGCCGTACAATCTACCACGAGTTCCGACGCATCTTCGATTTCCCAAAGGTGTCCCGATTGCCCGAGATAGGATTGCGGCCCGCCGGTAACCTGTGCGTGGGGCTCTCGCTCCCTTGTTGCCAAGAGCAGCGGTACGTTCTAGCCGGACTTTGCGAGACCCCCTGTCTCTTTCATGCCTGTCAGTCCTGACGCTTTTACGGGCAGGTCACTTCACACGAAGCCGGCACCAGCGCGATTGCGTTACGCACGCTTCGGTGCACCAATAGCTAACCAGAACGTCACCGCCGGGCGTGGCGGCTGCGTGCGGACGGCCGAACGCAATCACGTCGTGGCTGGCCGGATAGGCATCTCTGGATGGAACACCGATGGTTTCCCGTCCGGTGGCGTCCCAGATCACGACATTGCGGTCCAGATCCCAGGACTTCCCGGCGTCCCCGGAAAGAACTCCCCGAATACCTGGCGGATCCAACTCCCGGACGGTGTACGCCGCGAACATGCGTCCGTTGCCCAAGTCGACGGCCCAACTGGTCTGCGCCGGGATCGCTGTCGGTTGCGGCGCGTCCCAATGGCGGCCCGTCTCGTCGGACGTGGTGAGATGCAAGTCGATAAACTTCTGGCTCCGTAAGTCCTGAGTCCACAACAGGGTGAACAGTCGCCCGGATTTCAGGGCAATCACGCGGCCGTGCCAGAAGGCTTTCTGTTCTTCGGGAGAGATGCCGGCAAAGCGGTGCAAGTCTCCCCAACTCTGGCCCTGGTCACTCGAAAACAGCGCCAGCATCTCGGCCTGCACGGGGAGCGGGTCGTCATAGGCCTTCCCGAGGTCGAAAGCCAGAAACCAGCCGCCGTCGGGCATCTCGATCACCGGGCCTGACACGTAGGCGATGATGCCGTCGGGCATCTCGATCACCTGGGGAGTCGACCAGCTCCGCCCGTTGTCGTGCGAGCGAAACAGCAGTGTCTCGACCGGCAGAAAGCCCCCGGTATCAGGGTTGACCATGAGCCGGTCCGGGACCGTGCAATCGTGCCGCATGGCCGAGAGGGTGAGAGTGCCATCCCGGAGACGGCTCAGGAACGGGGCGGAGTAGGTGTAGGGCGTGACGTCCTTGCGTGGGTCGTGGACGAGCCCTTCCTCTTTCCAGGTCGTTCCTTCGTCCGTCGAGCGTAGAACCGCCAGGACGCCGTCGTGCGAATAGAAGGCAGTACCGCGCCGGTGAACGCCGACCCACTCGCCTTCGGTGGGCGCCAGGACTGTTGGAAGATAGCTGTTGACGACGCGGTGACCCGCCAGCGGGTTCCGGAACAGGACGCCGTCGGATATGATTTCGAGCTGGGCCATGAAGATCGTTCGCGTCCGACAGGGCAGTAATATGGAACCCCGAGCCGCTAGTCGTCAGTGAACGGCGCCGGACGTGTCGTTTGCCACGGCACTATGCAGGTCCGTCAAGCCTCCCGAAGGAAACTGGCGGCGATGTACTTTTGCTTTCCGCCGTCGCTCACGCTGTTGAAATAATAGGCCACGATCGCCGTGCCGTCAGGTAACAGGTCGGCCAGGGGATAGCCCAGGTCACGGTTGTGCCCGTCGTCTCGGATCACGAATTCTTCGGCCTCCGCGATGCCCTCGCATTCGGCATCCAGCAGACGCGCTCGGACCCCAAAGGGCTCTCGGCGGTAGCCGTAGGCCAGCAGCACTCGCCCGCTGGGCATGCGGATCGCCGTGCAGGGATAACCCCAGAACGCCTCCTTCCGGGGATGCGACCAGTTCCGTCCGCCGTCGAGCGAATGAGACGTATAGCTGTACCCCGCAGGGTTGCTGCGCATGAAGGCGACCAGCTTCCCCGAAGCGCACTCGTAAAGAATGGTCTCGTTGAATCCGGTCTTGAGGTCAGGCCGCGCGATCGTTCCTCGCAGTCGCCAATGCATACCCCCATCAGCGGACTCCATGAGATACGAGGTCTCCGGACGGTCCGCGCTGTAGACCGGGATCACCAAGCTTCGATCCGAAAGAACAAAAGCCGGGTTGCGAATGGCGGTTGGACTCGGCCATCCCGGCAAGGTATCTCGCATTCCACTCACGGGCGAAACCCAATACCGCTGGCTCCAGGTGCGGCCGTTATCGTGAGAACGCTGCACATAAGTCCCCGTCTTGGCGCTATGGACATTCCATTGTTCATACTGACGAGCGCGCCACTTGTTGCGCGGATCGGAGCGGATCTTCTCATAAAGTCCTTTTGTGATCAGACGGGATGCGTGGCTGGCGTGGAGAATGATTCCCTCCGGCAGCAGCGTCAGGTTGGAATTCCTGATGTTCCCGGCATCGAAGACGTGCGGTGCGCCGCTCCAGGTGCAGCCCTCGTCCTCGGAAGTCAGCAGACACATCTCGACTTCCGGATTGGAGTGGCCCGAATCGGGCGACCGGCGGAAGCCCATCAACACCTTGCCGCCGGGCAACACCAGCGGCGAAGGACCGGGGCCGCAGTAATACTTGGGATCCCGATAGACGTCTACATCGTCTCGGGCTTTCTGCAACCGTCCCGGGTCGGACGGAGCAGCCGAGTCCTTCGGCGCGGGTGCGCCCTGGCTCGGAATAAGCCCCTCCGTAACGCTGAACGATCCGCCGAGCAGGGCCGCCCGTCGCAGGAATTCCCTGCGGCCGTATTCGGTAGATCTGATCACCAAGATACGAACCCCCTTCCGGGTCGGTGCTCGGGCACACAACCTAGCATATCGTCGGCTGCTGCAACACGATCCGAAAGTCGGTTTGTTTGTACTGGAGCTACGGGTGGGGACACTTCTATTGAGCTATCACCGCGGATCTTTCTATCGAGGCTTGACGGTCGGATTGCCTTCTGTTCTCCTCTGGCGCGAAATGGTCGTATCATCAAAATCTGCGGCTCCGGATTGCCGCGACCTTTGCCAAGGCACTGATTCCAAGCTCACCACTGCTCGTGATGGCGCGGCATGGCGCGGGGCGGCGCGGCTCACTAACTTTCCCAATCAAGTGATTTCCCATATCGAGGCTTGACACAAGCACTGAATCCTTTGACGATCAGGCAGCAGCGCTTTACACTGAAGCCTGGAGTCGCTTGTCTTCCCCTGCGCTTGCGTTCTACGAGGCAACGTGTGTCTTCCGTGTTTCCGCTAGGATAAAGAGAAGGTCCGGGCTGGCGTAGCTCAGTCGGTAGAGCATCTGATTTGTAATCAGACGGTCGGGGGTTCGAATCCCTCCGCCAGCTCCAACTGAGTCGGCCGGTGGGCCATACGCGGGTTCGGGCGGCGGCCGGAGTTCCGGTTCTGGCGGGAGTAACTCAATGGTAGAGTCACAGCCTTCCAAGCTGTTGGTTGCGGGTTCGATTCCCGTCTCCCGCTCCAGAAGTCTCCTCTGCGAATCCGAGGGTAAGATACGCAGGTTAAGTAGAGTGCCGATGTAGCTCAGTAGGTAGAGCGCGTCCTTGGTAAGGACGAGGTCACCGGTTCGAGCCCGGTCATCGGCTCCACCGCCCCTCGGCCGAAGGGGTTTCGCGCCGAGCGACAACTGGGACAGCGTTGTCATGTGACTCGGAAGGAGAAAGCTGCGGAGGAACAAGGTATCGCGGACGGGTGGCCGAGTGGCTAAAGGCAGCAGACTGTAAATCTGCCGGACTCAGTCCTACGGAGGTTCGAATCCTTCCCCGTCCACCACGAACTTGCGCTGTTCACTGACATCAGCGAGGAGAGAAGCAAACGATGGCGAAAGAGAAGTTTGATCGATCGAA
>JAPPLB010000078.1:0-11006 GCA_028819575.1 Bryobacterales bacterium
TGCTGAAAGACGGAACGAAAACGAGCGGAGAGCGAGTAAGGATCAATCGCGGATGGGCTTGAAACAGGTGCAACAGACTTCGGGGTAGTCGGCGGGCTCGCTGATCGCGAAAACCACGCCGGCCTCGTTGCCCTCTCGGTCTTTGATGGTTTCCGGAAAGCCGTGCTGGTCGTGCGGCGCGCTGAGCAGCGCCAGGGAATACTTCCATACAAGGTAAAGGGCCGGTTATCCGGCCCTCGTGTTCGGCCCGTACGTTGCCAATACGATAGGCTCGCGCCGGGCAAAGCGGATGGCGGACGCTACGAAAGGCCGCCACCCACACCGTATTTTAACGAAAGGAAGTTCGGATGGGTGACGCTGAACGAGAAAAACCGCCGAGGTTGAAGTTCATGCAGACAAAGAGGGCCAAGCAGAAGCGGGCTACACAGCGGAGGGCAAAGCGAGGCTAGTTGGCTAGCTTGGTATAAAATCCCCTAAAAAAAGGCCCTTGGGCATCGAGTCGATTCCCAAGGGCCAGGTTGCGGACATGGGGTTACTCCACTCCGCAGCAGCGCCGCGCCCACCACAGCGCGGCTTCGCTCCGATGCCTCTGCCACGCACCCGCCGTGGGCGACCATCGGAAACCGTTCTGCTTGAGCTTCGAGCGAACCTCCGGCGAGGGAACGCCGTGGAAGAAAACCTGCACGCGGTTCTCTTCCACGTTGTCCACGATGCGAATGCCGCCGTGGACCTCTTCGCTGGTCCGGTCGTCCGCGGCTTCCCGGAGCGCCTCGATCCGCTGGCGGATCCGGCGCATGTTCGAGCTGTTGTTCGAGAGAACGTAAGAGGGGATGCCGCGATAGCCGGCGAAGTCGGGGGTCTTCAGCTCGGCGATGGTCTTGTCGCTGAGTCCCAGCTCCTTGAGCTCCTCGTCGCTGCCGGTGCGATCGGCCTTGCGCAAGGCTTTGTTGATCGCCTTGTAGAGCTGCTGCTTCTTTTCGAGCTCCTCGAGCTTCTCGCTGAGCTTGACGACCGCAGCGGGATCGTCCGAAGAGATCCCGGCCGTACCGACGCCGGCCGCCCGTTGGCGAAGCCTGGAAGCCTTCTGCTTCAGCTCGTGGCCTTTGGTGAAGTTGGTGTTGATCCGCTTTCGGAAGTTGCGGTCGCGCTTTTCCGAGTGGTGGCCTACGAGGATCGGCTGTCCCAGCGGGATTGCCGAAGCGTCGCTGTTCGCTCTCGCGATCCGGGCGTCGCCTTCCCGCTCGGCCTTCTCGGCGCGTGCGAGCAGCCGCTCGCGCTTTCGGTCGAGCTTCCGCTCGTAGCTATTGCGTTTCTCTTTCAAGGATTGATCGGGTTCTTGGTCTTTCATCGTGAAGTGGTCCTCCTGGATTTAAGGGTTTGGAGCTTTCCGCTCACGACTGCCTGGCGGAAAGCGGAGAACCCGCCCCGGGGAAGGCCAGCGGGCGAAGGCAAGGGTTTCGAAGGAGGAAGTGGTTTCGAACAGCACGAACCGGACCCGCGTCGAATCCGGGGGTGCCGAGGGTCCACCTCGAAGCGGATCGCCGCGTCAGCGGCCTCTCAGCGTGAGGTTTTTCGGACGATCCGGATACCGGGGGTTCCCGAGAGGGTTTCGAGGGCTCTGCGCATCAACAGAGCGCGGTCATTGCTTTCCTCGAAGGCGCGGGCGAGCTTGCGCCGGCGCCAGAGCTGGCGGGTGCGCTGGATGGCGCGGTGCCACAGCCAGCCGCAGACCGCAAGCAGCAAGACGATGCCGAAGGCGTTGGCGATCGCCTGGTTAAGCAGGGGCATTTCGATGGCGGTCATTGCCGGCATTGTGGGCAACGAAGCCGAAACGGTCAAGCGAAGCGGAGCTGCCGCTTGCCGTCGTGGACCTGGCGGGGCCTGATTGAGAGTGAAGCCGCCGCGCTCGAACCCGAGGGGCAGGGTGACCACCTGGCGCGGGTTTCTTCTCGATCGCGCACGCCGGCGCCGATCGCGGCGGGTGCAGCGAGACACCCACGTGGGGGAGCTTCTCTCAGTAAAAACGCCGTGTGGGACAGGCGACACGAACCGTGGCGCCAGGCGCAAGCTCTCTGATCGAAAAAATTGAGTTAGAGAAGTCGTCGATCGACGACAGAACAAGAAAAGACCGCCGCCGCTGGATGGAAGCGGCGACGGCCGTGAGCGAAGGGGTTAGCTCTTCAGCATGAGAGCGATGATTCCCATTGCGATGGGGATCATGAGGTACAAGCCGCCGGTCATCCAGCGAAGAGCGTCGATCTTGGCGTTTACAGCTTCAAACTTGGCGTCGATGTTCTCGCCGGCCATGTCGCGAACCTCCTCAACAGCATTGTAGGCCAACATTTCATCAGCGTTGGCGCTTCGAAGGGCTGCAAAGAGTCCGGTCTTTCGTGGTTCACGAGAGGTTGTGGTGGTTGCCATCGTGAGATTGTCCTCCTGTTCGTAAGGGTTTGGGAGCTTTCCGCTCACCCGTGCCTGGCGGAAAGCGGAGAACCCTGAAGGAGGAGAGAACTGGAATCAGCGGCCACAAGATGTTGTGTTCATAGTTGGTCGACCGGCGCGGACCGCGCGCGCACCAACACAAGATGTTGTATACGTCGCGGTGGGAAGAAAGCCCCTGGATCCGGATGGAATCCAGGGGCGGGAAACGGGTTAGAACTCAAGCTGCATGGAGTCGCGCTCGTCGAGCGCGGTGTTGACGGCGTTGTGGAGAAGCCTCGACAGCTTCTCGTCGATGAGCATCATCTTCGTGACGCAGTGGGTGCTTCCGAGGCACTTCACGCCGTCGAGACGATCGAAGCTCTCGTTGATCGTCTGCAGAAGAGCTGCGGCTTGCTTATGGTCCATCGTTGAGGTCCTCCTGTCGTAATGGGATTGGGAGCTTTCCGCTCACCCGTACCTGGCGGAAAGCGGAGAACCCTCGACCGGGGGTGAAACGTTGGATTGGAGGCGGAACCGGGTAAAACGGTCAGTGGGAGTGAATGAAACAGGCGGTAATCCGCGCTCTGCGGGCCGTGCTGCGCGTTACCGCGAAAAAAGGCCCATAGGCATGGCCGAAGGTGGGATCGCGTTTACCTGCGCGGCTGTGCGCGCACGGTGGGGTGTTGCAGTGGCAGGATTCCTCGATGAGGACAAAAAAAGGCGGGGCTTTCGCCCCGCCTAGTGACGGCTGGGGGTCAGGACTGCTGTTCGCCGTCCTGGTCGGCGCTGTGGCCGTTGGCGACCTCGAAGATCTTGGTGTGCGCCATGTCGGCGACCTTCGCCACGACGAGCAGGTCGTCGCGGCCGAAGCTGGAAGTGGACTTCCAGTTGCCGTCGGCATCCTTGTAGATGCGCGAGAAGGTGACGTTGTGGCGAACGGCGCCGGACTCGGTCTGGTTGGGCCAGATGGCGGCCTTGACCGCTCCGACTCGAACCTCTGCTACGGGCTTGTTGCTGGACATGATGATGAAATCCTCCTGTTGAAAGTGTTTGGAGCTTTCCGCTCACCCCCTGAAGGCGGAAAGACGTAGGACACGCCACAGGAGGACAAGCGCAGCGCCGTCATCGACAGCAACGTCCTGCCCGTAGACGTGAAGAGAGAGGCCAAGGCGAAGTTGCCCTGGCCGGCCAGGGGCGACGTCGCGTCAACTGGTAGGCGTCTGCATCGGAAGAGGGTGCGAGTGGGCTTCCGGTTCGGTCCGCTGTTGAAGAGCTGCCGGTGGCGCATACCAGAGAAAGGAGCAAGAGGGTTCAAGGCGTTTTCATCGGTGCAGGGATAGATTTCAGGGGGCAGAGACTGTGGATCGAGCAGCGTGAGCAGCCCAACGATCAACACGAAAATCAGGGGAATCAGCAAGTACTCGATGTAGGGAAGGTCGAGCAGTGAGGGTTTGAGGCTCATGGCACGTCAGGATTTGAAGCCGTAGTAGTCGAGTAGAGCTGTGATGAGAATGGCTTCGACAAAAAGCACAATGGCAAGTGTGTCGATCATCACTGAATCCACACGGGGCGGGCTCTTCTCCGCAAGGAAGATGACGAGCCCGAAAGCGGCGGCGGTCGCCAGGATGAGAGTCAGCACGACGGCGAAGCGCAAGACCTTGTGCAAACGGGATTCTTCGTTCATGGCGTACTCTCGATAGAGCGGTACTCGGAGGGCATGGCGTTATGCTCGATGCCGTCGAGAGAGCGACCGCCCGCTTTCGGCGTCTGCCCGCCCCACTGCTTGAAGAAGAAGGCGACGTTCTCGCGCCGGCAAAGATCCCGGATGTCGATGACCCAGCGCCGCTCCATCGGCCGGGCATTGGGGCCACTCTCTCCTCCGACGATGACCCACGATATTCCTTCGAGGTCGATCTTTCCCACGGGACCGAGAAGCGGTTCGATGGACAGAAAACGCACCGTCGCCGGCGCTTCCCGAAGATGACGGATTCGCGCGGCGGCCGCGCGGTCCTCGACCGAGACGCCGCACCAGATATGCCGGGGAGCTTCTGCCCGGCCGTATCTGTGATCGAGGTAGCGTTTCATGAGCGAGCTGCGCTTGGTGAGCACCTGGAAGACGTGCCGCTCGGCCGCTTCCATGGTGTCGAAGACGCGATCGATGAACGCGACAGGGATCTCCTTATGGAACAGGTCGCTCATGGAGTTGACGAAGATCATGCGGGGCCTCTTCCACTTCAGCGGCTGTTGCAGCCGCTCGGGGCGCAAGGTGAGGTCGAAGCCGTTTTCGAAGGGATGGTTGGCAGTGCCACGGAAGCGCTCGGACAGGAGCTTGGCGTAGCAGTAATCGCAGCCGCGCGAGACCTCGGTGCAGCCGGTGACGGGGTTCCAGGTCTTGTCGGTCCATTCGATCTTGGTCATGACGCTATCGAGGGATTCTCATCGGTTCGGCATGGTGAACATCATCAGGCCGAAGATCAACAGCAAAATGGAAGCCAGGGACAGCACGGCATGGAGTTTCCGATTACAGGGAACTGTCGATTGGCCCACGCTTCTTTCGGTCCGGGGAGCCTTTGCCAACTCGAGTATGTTGTTGAGAAAAGTGAATGCGCCGATCACAACACACACCGCGAGAGCTGCGAGCGCCAGGCGGCGGGTGGTGGTGAGCTTGGAGAAGAAATATGCGTAGGGGCTATCGGAAGAGGTGTCCTCAGCAGCTTTGCCGTTTGGAGCGGCACTGGCTGGTTTCTCCGAATCGCGGGCCGATGAAGCATGGGAAGCGGTGAGGAGCTCGGCGCCGCGCTGGGCGAGCTCGTAAGCCTCGTCTTTGCTGAAGCCTTCCGACTGCAAGGTCCTGTAGAAGGCGCTGAAAACCCGGGCGTTGATGTCGGAATGATCGAGGGCCACGATGGTCTATCTCATTCGGCGGCCACGCGATCAAAGGCCTCGTAGAGTACGGCGGCGAGCATCGCGAAGCCGACCAGGATCGCTGCGGTGGCGATGCTCAAGAAGGTGCACAGCGTGCGGGTTTGCGAGTCGATCCTGCGGCCGATCTCTACGCGCAAGGCGTCGATGGCGGTGTTGTCGAGCGGAGCGGTCAAGCGTGTTACCTTTTCAGCCTCCGAAGATCGTGTTCGCGGGCGGCGTAGAGCGACTCGCCGCCGGGGCTGCTGAGGGTGTAGTGGTTGGGTACTTCCGAGCCCCAGACCATTTCTTCGGTGAAGGAGCTGCGCTGGGCGAGGCGCACGTGGGCGACGTCGCGCAGGGGGGCGAGAGGGCTGCTCATTGTGCCTCGCTGACGGCGCGGTCGGCTCTCAAGTACGAGACGCTAAGGCCGATGGGGTTGACCAGCACGTATTCGGTGGGGACGGTGTCGAGGAAGTGGAACCTCAGCTCGGCGCTCCACAACTCGCGCCCCAGCTCCGTTCCCCTCCGTTGATAGATCAGGGTGTAGGTGGCGATGGCGGTGAAGGGCGGCTCCTCGGAAGGCGTGATGCGCAGCGTCAGGTCTTCCATGACGATCTCGGCGGCCTGGCCGGCGATGACGGCCGCGATGTTCTCCGAATCGGCGGCGCTGGAAGTCTGCGCCAGCTCGCGGCTCAGAAAGTACAGGCTGCGCGTCCAGGCCTCCCGCACGCCGCCCCGGCGGCGCTCGTAGTGGTCGCGGACGAAGCGGGCGAGGAAGAACTTCGTGACGGGCGAGAGCGGGTCCTTGTCGAACTCGAGCGCCTCGTAATCGACGACCTCGGCGCGGCCGACGTCATCGACGCGGACGAACAACGGCTGGGGCTCATGCCCAGCGCTGCGCAGCCAGCCGATCGAGGTGATGAGCAGGAGGACGATCAGCGCTCCGACGATCCAGCGCAGGGTGCGGGCGGCGGAGGCGTGCGCCGCCCAGGCCTCGGCGTACTCGCGGACGTTGGATTCGTTCATGACGGGTTATCCTCCTGCGGCCTTGCCGGCGGCTTTACTCACCGCCGCGCCTCCCTTGACGGCGCCCGCCACGCCCATGGCGGATCCGATGACGCCGCCTCCCGGCGCTTGTCCGGTCACCAGGCCGCCGGCGATCTCGGGGATCTTGAAGGTGGCCAGCAAGGCGGTGAGCATGGCCAGCACGAAGGTGATCGACCAGATGATGAACTCGCCGATGCCGGTGCCGGTGGGAGAGGTGAGCTGCTGCAGGGCGGCCGCGATGGAGTCCACGTTGGCGCGCTGCTGGTACTCGTTGCCCACGGCCATGATGAGCTGGATGGTGATGCGGAAAACGCCGGCGGCGATGGCGGCGTAGAGGGTGTAGGTGATCAGCATCCGGAACCAGCTCCAGAACAGGAAGCTCAGCGGTCCGAACACCAGCCAGGGAATGAACAGCGGGCCGATCAGGGTGAGCAGCGAGATGGCGAGTTGGGAGAAGATCACGAAGCTGTAGCCGATCAGGACCGTAATCAGGGCCAGAATGGAGGTGGCCGAGATCGCGAACAGGAACATGATCTGGCGGCTGCCGCTCATGAGGCCGGTCAGCATTCCCAGGCCGTAGTACTGGGTGGAGTTGTCGTACACCGTGCTCCAGACATTCTTGAGGTAGGCTTGCAGCCAGTTCCAGGCGTCGCTGCCGGTGTCGGCGACGATGATGCCGTTGAGCCAGGCGCCCTGGTTGACGATGATCTGGGGGAAGGTGAGTCCGAGGCCGGGGAACGGCGTGTCGTAGAACTCCAGGATGCCGCGCGGGATCGACAGGAAGATGATGAGCCGGACGATCTCCCAGGCGTTCCAGCCTTCACCGGAGAAGGCGATGCGCAGGCCGGTCCAGGAGACGACGATGAGGGACAGGCCCAGCCAGAGCGCGTTGCCGGCGTCGAGGATGGGAGAGCTCGCGGTCTGCATGAGCTGCTCGGTCAGGTTGTCGAGGTAGGGCTTGAAGTCCTCGGGTTCGCTGATGGTTGCGGCGAGAAGCATGGATCAGTGTGTGGGCAAAGCGGGATTCAGTTCGTGGGGAGCACCGGGGTGTAGAGCGCTTGATCGAAGGCCGCCGCGTCGAAGTTGGCTTCATAGTCGGCGATCGAGTCTTGAATCTCGGTCCGGATGGCGAGGCCCTGCTGCCGCAGCTGTCCCTCGAGAATGGAGCGCTGATGATCGAGGCGAGCGGCGCGATGCTCGGCCGAAAGCATCAGCTCGAGCTGCCGCGCGGCCAGATCACGGGTGGAAGAGGCGACCGCGATTTGACGGTCGAGTTGTGCGCCGAGTCCCTGGGTGGTTTCGTTGTTCTGATTGGACGCGGTGGCTTCGATGGCGCTGAGGAACTCGCCGGCCTCGGCGATGACGATCTGAGAGTCGTACCAGGCATTACGCTCGGCCTCGCGGTTGGCGGTAGCTTGTTGGTGTGCGTCGAGCACCTGCTGGATCAACGTGGCGTCTTCTCCCGCGTAGGCGTCCTGCACGTCAGCTTGGGTGGGCCAGGCGTTCTGCTCGTTGGTTCTACGGGTGGTGAGTCCCGCTTCTATCTGGGTCAGGCTGAACTCGGTCACAAGCGAGCTGGCGTTTTCCCCCAGCTCGTAGGCTTCGCCGGTCAGGTCGTCCCATATTCCGGTAAAGACAGCAACCTGCCCGAGAAGGGCTTGCTTCGCGGTGGTCATTTCGGTGAGTTGGTCACCGGCCAACCGGACGGTCTCGACCAGCTGAGCGACGGCGGAAACGTCGATGACGGGCCAGGCGGCCTGTCCGACGCCGATGAGCACGAGCGCCATGACGACGAGCAGGCCCAGGCGGCGGCGCCCGCGCCGTGGGGGGTGCTCGGGGTCCACCCGATCGGAGATCGCCGCTCCTGCGGCCTCTGAGAGCGAGTTTTTTTCGGGATCCGGAGCGGATGGGGATGAAACCGGGGAAACGGGGTTGATTCGGTCGGATTCTGCCGGGTGGGTCATGCGGGCCTCCTGGGTACGAGAAGATCGGAAACGAAATAGATGCGGACGCGGTGTCCGGCCCGAATGGTGATGGTGGGCAGCCGGTTCAGATAGCGGCTCATAATGGCGCTGGCGGATTCGCCCAGCGAGCGGCCGGCCTCCATCCTCGCGGCCTGCCCGGCCGGCACGTTGAAGCCGAAGCTCTGGGTGTTGCGAAGCGTCAGCCCGGAGATGACGCCGACCGCGCCGGCCGCGCCGAAGGTCGCGAGGTAGTGGCGGTTGACCTGGTCCTTCAGACCGGCTTCGCCGGCCTGCGAGAGTCCGGCGAAGGGCAGCCGCAGGTTGTAGCCGTCGAAGATCAGGCGGTCGAAGGTGACGCTGAGACGGGTCTGGTCCAGCCCCTGCACGGCCTGCACGCGGCCGACGAATCGGGCTCCGCGCGGGATCAGGATGCGCTGGCGGTCGCGCGACCAGAACGGGGTCGATACGCGGGCGATCGCCGGTCCGGGGGCGTCGCCGCGAATCTGCGTCACCAGCACGGCTTCGATCCACTGCCCTCCCTCGATGCGCTCCCAACCGCGAGCGGAAGAGGGCCGCCGGGTGGCGGCGACCAGATTGCTTTCTTCAAGAGCCCGCTCCGCCGGCGTTGCCTCTGGCTGCGGAGCGGGTTGCGCCGGCGCCGGCTCCGCTGGTTGTGGCGCGGCGGCCGGCGGGGGAGTGGTTTCAGGCTCGACCAGCAGGGGTAGTGCCTGGGTTTCCTCGGAGCGGAAGCTGAGAGCGACCGGCGAGGACCGCAGGCTCATGTCCTCGCGCTGGATTCTTTCCAGCCGGATGCTCTGCTGGAGCTCCTCCTCGGCTGTGAGGTCCTCCTGGCGCGCGGCGGCGATGGCCCTGCGGTTCTCGGCGGCCTCGGCCTCGAGTTCGGCCTGCTCGCGCAGGTAGCGCTCTTCGGCCTGGCGGGCGCGCTCGGCGACATCGCGCTTGCGGCGCTCGGCTCTCGACTGCTCGATGGCGCGGCGATTGGCGGCATCGTCGATCTCCTGATCGCCTCGTTCGACGGCCTCCGGACCGGCCGGCGGCGGCAGCTCCGGCGCGGTCCCCATCTGATCGGGACTGGCTTCCTCGCCGGGAGCGAGCAGGATCACGACCGCCATCATCAGCGCGAGCACGACCACGCCGCCCTTGAACACCATTCCCCTGGGAGCGGTCCCTTCGGGCTCGGCGACGCGGTTACTGATCCAGTTCGGCAGCAGGTTGGGGAGCTTGAGTTTCATCCTTCACCTTGGGCGTGGCAAGCGAGATGCGGCCTTGGACGAGTTGCGGATCGGGCTGCGCCGGCGGCAGCTCGCGCCACCACTTCGCACGCTGCTTGCCGATCTGGAAGTGTCCGTCCTCGAGTACCCGGTTCACGATGAAGAGTCCATCGGGCGTGAGGTCGTAGGCGACCAGCGAGGGCTTGCCGTCGCGCTCCTCGTACAGCGCCGGCGCTTCCGTGGCATGGCTTCTGACATAGGTGAAGCGGCCGTCATGCCACATGCCGGCGATCTGGAAGGGGTTCTCGGCGGCCTTCTTGTCGAGGCGGTACTCGAAGCGGATCAGGGTGGGGTAGGTCGAGCGGAACTGGTCGATCGCCGATTGCATCCGCTGTTCGGCGCGCTCCCAGGCCGTGCGGGCGTTCTCTTCCGCCCGCCGGGCCGCTTCCTGGTACACGGCAACGTCCATACGGGAAACGTATTTAGGTTCATGAAGGACCGGCTTGGTGCTGCCGGGGGCTTCCTCTTCGATCATGGCGGCAGCGTAGTCGATGTAGACGACCAGGTCGGGCTCGGCGTTTTCGTTCTCGGTGACCTTGAAGCTGTAGATGTTGCCGGACTTGCAGACCAGGACGATGTTGGTCGAGGCGGCTTCCTCGCCGGGCTTGAGGTAGGCGACGTTGGCCGAGCCGGTGACGGCCCAGGTGGTGGTGTCGCCGGCAACGTAGTCGAGGATGATTTCCGAAGGCGGCAGCACAATCACGGTGGTGTGGCGCACCCTGGCCTGGATGGGAATGTCCTGCAGCAAATCCTCCAGGTGAATCCGCTTGGCGGCCTCCGAAGAGGCCGCCAGCAGGAGCAGGGAAAGGCTCAGGACGGCGAAGCGTTTCAATCCGAGTGTCATAGTCGTGTGACCTTCAGCGACTAGAAGCTGTCGCATCCCGCCGCGAAGGGGTCCTGCTCGCATAGCTCGTCGGTCTCCTCGGCGTAGCAGTCTATGGCGTCGGCATCGGCCTGGCTCCAGTGCAGGGTTCCATCACAGGCGGTGTATGTCGGATCATCGTCCGGCGCCGCCGTTTCGCAGCTCACGGAGTCCGCTGCGGATTGGGAGTCGTGTTTGCCTCCGGCGCAATCGAAGTATTCATCTATTTCTGGCGGATCACAGTTCACGGCATCGGCTGCCGCCTGGGAGCTGTGCATCGAGCCGTCGCAAGCCTCGTAGTCATCGTCTGGCGGGTCACCGTCGTCGTCACCACCGCCGTTACCACCACCGCCGTTGCCACCACCGCCGTTGCCGCCGCCACCATTGCCTGAGTTCGTATCGTCCTGGTTGTTGACCGGAGGCTTGTTGTTGACCGGGGGCCGATTGTTCACCGGAGGGCGGTTGTTGACGGGAGGCTTGTTGTTGACGGGAGGCTTGTTGTTGACGGGAGGCTTG
>JAPPLB010000078.1:11106-46591 GCA_028819575.1 Bryobacterales bacterium
GTTGTTGACGGGAGGCTTGTTGTTGACGGGAGGCTTGTTGTTGACGGGAGGCTTGTTGTTCACCGGGGGCTTGTTGTTGACCGGCGGCCGATTGTTCACCGGGGGCCGATTGTTCACCGGGGGCCGATTGTTCACCGGGGGCCGGTTGTTGACCGGGGGCCGATTGTTGACGGGAGGCCGGTTATTCACCGGAGGCCGCACCTGGGCGAGCGGTCCGGGATCCGCCACGCAGTTCGCCGGCAACCCGAAGGTCACGCTCTTGGCGCCGAGTCCGCCCCAGCCCCGGACGTAATTCTCGAACACGCCCATCTCGGCCCGCAGGCTCGCTTCGCGGCAGGCACGCACCGTTTCGCGGGCCTTCCGCTCGACCTCGCCCGGCGGCACGGAATTGGGGTGATGCCGCCTCTTCGCCTTGTTCAACTCGGCGGTGTAGACGTGATCGAGCGTCACGCTGCGCAGGTGATCGCCCCAGCGCTCGCCGTAGGCCACAACGTCATTGTTGTTGTCGTAGCGCTGATCGACCGGGTCGGGATCGATGGCGGCGGCGGGAATGCCGGGACGTTGGCCGCCTCGCTCCAACTCGGACCGCTGCGCCAGACCGTCATGCTCCCAGCGGAAGGCCCGCAAGGTCGAACCGCGCCTTGTCATCGCGCCGTGCGCCCAGAAGTTGGCCTGCGGAACGTCGCCGCCCCAGTACCGCGCCAACTCCTCGGTCAGGCGTTCGGCTTCGTTCGCTTCGGCCACGGGATGGTCGGACGGGGTCCAGTCCGTTTTCAGGTGCTTTACATAGCCGGGATCGTTTGCCGCGATCTTGGCAAGCTCCTCGTCGCTCCACCAGGCCGCAAGTCCATCGGCGGGCTCCTTGACAAGAATCCAATAGCCGGATTCCTCCCCTTGGGCGGGAACGTGCTTCAGCGCGATCCAGCCGGCCGGAATGGCGGCGGCCGTGATGCCCGCCAGGGCCATGAACACAACTACGAATCGAGAGATACTCCGTATGTACGTCATGAGGGAAATGGTCCCATCGAATCGAAAATCTGACAAGCCGATTGTGGTAGTTTCGAGGATGAGAAAAGCGCTGAAACGGGAACGGCGGGAAGCTCTCGAACGTCTAACAGGCATGCCTCGTTTCGCCTCCATCGTGCTGCTTTTGCTGCTCGTCACTTCGGCCCTGACGGCCTCCGATTTCACGGGCCAGGTGGGGCGCATCGACGAGGCGCTGCTCGGCCTCGACTGGTATCGACTCCGGCAGGGCGAGTTCCCGATCATTCCGCTTGTCGGAGTCAAGGTCAGCGTGCTCGACTGCGATGAGGACTGTCCGGATCCAGTCCTTTCCGATCCGGCCGGCTACTTCCAGTTCGCTGATCTGGCCTCACCTGCCAGGCTGCGCTTCGAGCCTCCCGAGTGCGCCGCCGATGATCCGGAGTGCGAGCCCCTGCAGCCGCGCGAAGTCGAGCGGCAGTCTGGGGCCCGCACCGCGTTGGGAGCGAAGTGGCCTGATCTGGTGGTGGACGTGATGCAGCGATTCATGCCTTCGGTCGCGGACGCGATCTATGTCAAGCGCGAAGGCGAAGTCCCGAACCGTCCTGGCGCGTCTGGATCAGCAAGCTACGACGTGGTCTGGGTCACCGGCCGGCACGGTTGGGAGACGTTCCAAGAGTTCACTACTTTCGTTCATGAACTCACCCATGTGTTTGAACTGCGATTGCGGTTAGCCTGCTGGCAGGATAATCGGGACGTAGAGGGGTACGTGCTACAGGAAAGCTGGCTGCAAGCCTACGATGCCGACCGCGACCGGTTGGAACGGCTTGGCATGTCGTTGCGCGAACCGGAAGGGTACAACTTGACGGGCTACCGGCGAGGGCTCGAAACGCTAGCCTGGTTCGCGGATTTTTATCTCAGACCGGACCACATGGTTCTTGAGTGGCGCAAGGATCATAGCTCGCCGCAATTCATGACCCATGCCGAGCTAGAAGAATACGCGCCGAATCGGATTGACTGGTTCGAACGCATGCTGTACGGCCGCAACATCGAGCGGCGGAGCTACCTGCAAGCGCATCCGGAGGCGACGACCTGGCCGGGGATGTGCGAGCCTCCCGAACGGATGGCGTGGGCGCTTGACCGGCTGCCGCCGCTGCCGAAGTTCTCCAAGCAAGCTCTTGACGATCACAAGGTTCCAGCCGGCTTCAAGTGCGGCGCCCTCGATCTGCTCGATCTCTACTGACGGCAAAGCGATCGCTGCGATCGTTTCCCCAAACGCCGAACCTGCCAACGCCTTTCTCTCCCCCAGCGTGTGGGACAAGGCGGCATGCAGTGACGCCTTGAGACGACTCGGCGCGGTGCTGCCGCGACGAAACCGGAGAGGGCTGCCGCCTGCGGCCTCTCCGCTCTGATCAGGATTCGCGGATACGCGAACGCGGCTTGCCGCGTCCTCGAGGAGCAGCTGTGCTGGGACGACCATTCCCAGCGGTTTGATCCTGAGCCTTGGCCTTGCGGCGAAGGTAAGAGGCGTGGTTCTGCTGCTTACGCCGGCAGGCCTTGCACAAGGGAGACTTGCTCCCCTTGCCGCTGGAAGGAAGCTCGGCGGAGCACTCGGCGCATAGCCGGGTTGAGGCGAGCGGGTTGAGAGCTTGATCCATGATGCGCCTGGCGGCGCTGTCGCCGTTGGCGTCCATCGGAGGCGCTTCCCAAACGATCGAATAGTCGTAGTCCTGCTGGTTGCGGTCGTAGCTGTTGACTTGGAGAACCTGACGCACTCCACGGCGCCCGACGAGCGAACGTTGAAGATGGATGACATACTGCACCGCCAGGGCGACGTGCTCGCAGATCACGTCCCACGGCGGGGCTGCATCGGATTGCAGGGCGCAGGTGGCGAGCCGTGTCAAGGCGGCCCGGGCGGAGTTCGCATGGACGGTGGAGATCGATCCGCCGTGGCCGGTGTTGAGGGCTTCGAGAAGGTCTTGCGCTTCCTCGCCTCGAATCTCGCCCACGATGAGCCGGTCCGGCCGATGACGAAGAGCATGGCGAACGAGATCGCGAATGGTGACGTTGGGTCCTTCCTCATCCTTGCGCGAGATCTTGGATTCGAGCCGCAGGCAGTTGGGTGCGGGGATGTGAAGCTCACGGGTGTCCTCGATGCAGACGATCCGCTCCTCCTCGTTGATGAGCGAGGCGAACGCACTGAGCATGGTGGTCTTGCCGGTTCCGGTCCCTCCGGAAATGATGACGTTCTCGCGCTGGCTGAGAGCTGTGGAGATGAGAGAGAGGACCTCGGCCGGAATCGAACCTGTTTCGACGAGCTTCGCGGCGGTCCAGGGACGGCTGCCGAAGCGGCGGATCGAGAGAGCGAAGCTCTCGGTGATCGGCGGGCAGGCGATGGCGACACGGGAGCCATCCGGCAGGCGGGCATCGACAATGGGAGATTTCCTGTCGGCGTCGAACCCCAGGGGCCGCGCGACGCGCTTGACGAAGGTGTCGATCATCCTCTCGGTGAACACCTCGCTCTTGGGCTCCTTGCCGGTGTATACGGGGTAGAGGCAGCCTTCCTTCTCGAACCAGACCGAGTCGGGAGAGTTGATCATCAGCTCGGTGACGGAAGGATCCTCGAACACCTTCCGGAGCCGCTTGGGAAGGGCGGCCAGCACTTCATCGAGAGGCAGGCTCATATCAATCCTCGCTGCCTCTGGCGCCAGTAGCAGAGATCCCGCGGCAGGTAGTGAGGCTTGAGGTAGCAGCGCCGCGCTGACAGGTTCTTCTTTCCGTCGTAGGGAAGGACAATGGCCTGTCCGGTATCGAGCTCGGCGAACGCCTTGGGCCGAAACAGCGGCTCCATGCGGTCCTGGAAGGACTTGGAGACTCCCAGTGATGACTTGCCGCCTCCGGGCGCGCCGCTGAACAGCGAGATCCCGGCCTTGGGGGTGGACTCGTTGATCGAGTAGGCGGTCTTGAGCACCTCGACCTGGCCGCACATCTCGGAGGCGATGCGGGCGGAGGAATCGTCGCTGAGCGAGAGGAAGACCTTCGTGCGCAGGTTCTGGAAGAGGGTGCGCCAGGCCTCGCCGCTGCCGGTGACGGAGCGCAGCGAGGAAATCGACTGCGTGGCGACGATCGGGATGCAGCGCGACTGCCGGCTGAGGCCGAAAGCCTTCTCGTCGCCGCTGGGGTCGGCCTCGCCCACGGTGGCGAAGGACTGGTACTCGTCGCAGAGAAACACGGCCGGGCGGAAGTACTTGGAAGGCGTCTCGCGCATCTTGGCGGGGCGCCGCAGCAGCGCGCCGAGCCAGCTCTGCTTGAGCATCACGCCGATCGCCCGCGCCAGGGCGGCATTGGATGAAACCGGCATGTTGAGGCAGATCACCTTGCCTTCCTCGATGAGAGAGCTCAGCGAGGGAAGAGGCTGCAGCTCGGCGAACTGCGTCTGGTCCTCAGGGGCCTGGTCGGGAGCGGTCATGATGAGCGGTTTGTGCTCGGGTTTGGGAGGACAGAAGATGCGGGCGACCTCGGGGGTGTCGAACAGGCCCAGGAAGACGGAGATCCCTTCGACGATCGAAGTGCGCAGCTTGGTGTCGATCTTGGTCCAGTCGAACTGATACCAGCGCCGGACGGCCTCGATGCGCTTCAGCCGGGGCGAGGAGACGGGAGCGGGCGGGGTGACGGTGCGATTGTCGATGCCGAGCTCGGAGAGAATCTTGGCCAGGTTGGAGTCGGCCACTGCTGACTGCTCGTTGTTGGGCTCGTCTTTCCATTCCCAGTTCTTGAACTTACGGCTGTGAGCGGCAACCGCCAACTTCTTCACGATGATGCGAGGCTCGGGCTTGGGCGGCGCAGCTTCCTTGTAGGCCTTCTCGATCTTCTCGCCGAGCATTTCGGGATGGATGGCGCAGTTGTAGACTTCCTGGAGAGTGACCCAGTCCTCGGTGACCAGATACAGCTCGATGATGTTGCGAACGAGGTTGGTGGAGGCCTGCTGCCAGAAGGGCTCCTTGCCGCGGCCGAAGAGCTGGTTCATCAGCGAGGCGATGGTGTACGCCAAGCTGTAGCTGTCCATCCACTTGGCGTCGAGAGGGTTCCACTGCCAGTGGCTGTTGAGTCCGATTTCGATGTAGTCGCCGCCGCGGCCGTGCTTGTCGAGCAGGTCGCGGATGGCGTAGCAGAAGTCGCCCTTGACTTCGAGGACGAGGCCGGCCGCCTTCTGGTCGGCGTCGTGGGCCTGCCAGGAGAAGAGCTGCTCGGCGAAGGGCTGCATACAGGCGGAGGTCTTGCCGGTCCCTACTGCTCCGACGACGGCGACGCCGGTGAAGAGGCCCTTCTCCGACAGCACCAGCCAGTCGGGTTGATCCGACTCGACCGGCTTGGTGGGGTGGTGGGTTTCCCCGACGACGAGAGAGATGGACTTGTCCTCGGGGGAAGCCGGCCAGCTGGGCAGCGAGCCCCTCCCGCCGCTGTGGTTGCCGATGCCGGCGAACCAGATTTGCCACATCGACACGAGCAACGCTCCGCCGACGCCGGCGGCCGCCCAGGGCGCGAGGTAGTACCAGCCGACGATGAGGGAGAAGAGGAACGGGTCGTTGAGCTCGATCAGATCGAGAAAGGGATTGACGCCGGAGGCGGGGAACGGTTCCCAGCGCCAGCGCGAGAGGGAGAGAAGGAAACCGGCGATCCAGGGAAGGGCGAACTTCATGCATACAGGATGCCAAGCAAACGCGAATCGGGAAAGCGCAGCGGAGAGGTTCGACGTGGAGAGAGAGGCGGCCTAGTCGCCGCAGAAGCACGAGATTCCCCCCTCGTCCATGCCGTCGATCAGCACGAGCTGGGGGTCTGGGATTCGAGCTTCCTCGAGAAGCTCCGCATAGGTGTAGCGCTGCGAGAACTGAGCCATCTTGCTGTTGCGCAGCCGGCGGCCGTGGGATTGCAGGATGCGCTCTTCCTGATCGATCCACCACTGCGCCCGGTCGGGCTCCTGCCTGATCGTGCGGATCAGGTTGCGCTTGCCTTTGAGAAAGCAGAGGTCGCAGTTGCCGAGCCGCGAAGGGATGCCGAGGTCGAACGGGCTGCGGTGCCAGAAGGCATCGACCATCGTTTTCGTGACCCTGGCGGAAACGAGGGGATACTCGGCTGTGCATTCCTCCATGAGCGCCTTGCGCCAGCGCCGGGGTTCGTCCCAGCGGATGCCGAGAACGTCGAAGTATTTCTTCCATCCGAGAACCCGCCGCGCCCAGCGCTGACAGGTGCGGACCTTCAACTCGCTGGTGCATTTGCGAAGAGCGACGGTGGGGAGGATCGAGCCGCTCCGGATCATGGCCTCGAAGGGTTCGCCGTTGCGCGAAGCGCTCTTGAAATCGACGAAGCGGTGAACGTGCTTGGGATCGTGGCGGCCTCCCCGGGCATCGGGCAGGTAGTCGTATTCCAGCCAGGTCACATCGACGTTCCATTCATCCGAGCAACGCTGGATGAAGACGAGGGTTTCCTCGCGTTCCTTGCCGGTGTTGCAAAAAGCGACACGGACATGAGCGGGGAGAGATCCGCCGTAGGCAGCGAGAGTGTGAGCGAGGAGATAGGCGGACGTGCGGCCTCCGGAGAAGTGAATGATGCGGGGCCGGCCGTCTTCGCGAAAGCGGTAATCCGAAAGCGCCATTGAAGAGTTCTCCTGTCGATGTGGGTTTGGAGCTTTCCGCTCGCCGCTGCCTGGCGGAAAGCGGAGAACCCGGGTCGGGGAGAAAAGGCGGAGAAGGGTTGAACAGCGGGCAAGTAAGACGGATTCGCGCGACAAAGAGTGCGAAGCGTGCAGAATTAGGCTGAAACGGGGCGTATTCAGTCGGATTCGAAGGGGGGTACTGAATCCTGCACAGGGGGATACTTAAAAACGAACGCGATCGCGCTACGTTCAGCGCGGTGCTGGCAGGGTTTCAGCGTAGCGAGAGAGAAAAGCTCACGAGATGAGATTTCTAAGCGCGAAGCGCGACCAGCCTTCCCGCAGGGATCGATGAAGCGTGTAGCGACCCCCCGAACCTCGGCCCGCAGGGCAGAGGCCGTGCCATACGAAGTGGCAAAAAGGGGGGGTCGCTACACGCACACGAACCCCCTTTCGCATGACACAGGAGGGGGTGAGCGAAATGGCTTAACTGCTTGAGAAACTGCAAGTTGCGAACAGCCAAGCGTGTCCCGTTAAGGTGTCCCGTTAGGTATTTTTAACGGGACACCCCAAAATCAGCGACCGAAGGCCGAAACCGGTTCTCGATCCGTTGGCGGCTAAGGCTGCTGGCCAAGCTCGGGCTGTTGCCGGGAAACCGATGAGGAAAGGCCCGCTTCGCGGGGCTTCGATTCGGCCTGGCGCTCCTCATGGCGGTCGAACTGAAGGATGAAATCAGCCATGCGACCGGCGTCTCGGGCGGCGTAGCGCAACTCGTTCGGGTTCTCCTGAAGGGCCTTGATCCAGGAACCGACATAGGATGCATGAGCGTTGGGATCGTGCGGCAGCCGCAGCATGCCGTTGACGGTGACGGAAGTCATCTCCGCGCGCAGCTCTTCCTTGGCGTACTCGGGCGAGCCGAAGCTGCCCTTCATCAGCTCCGACCGATCCAGCCGGCTGGCGTGGCCGGTCCAGTGTCCGAGCTCGTGAAGCGCTGTCGAGTAGTAGGCTCCGGGCGAGTGGAACTGCTCCTGCTTCGGCAGCACGATCAAGTCCTGTGCGGGACGGTAGAAGGCGCGGTTGCCGCCACGGTGCTGAATGTTCGCGCCCGATGCCGAGAGCAACGCTTCGGCGCGTTCACAGGCTTCCCACTGGTTCACCTTCTTGAGCTCGCTATCGAGCGAGGGCATGCCCTCGATCTGCTCGGCGTTGAACACCGTGTAGGTGCGGTGGATGATCTTGAGCTTCTCGGGCTCCTCGCCGGCCCCGATAGCCTCGCGCACCCTGTCCTCCTGCTCGGTGGTGGGGAACTTCCAGTACTCGACGCCGACTCCCTTCTCGCCCCTGCGGACCTGGGCGTCGACCTTCTTCGCGCCGCGATAGGTGGTCCAGCGCGGATCGGAGTATCCGCGCTCGCCGGCTTCCGAAGCCAGCACGAACGAGTTGAGTCCGCGATAGCGGGTGCCACTGACGGGGTTGTACGGCGGGATCTCGGAGCCCTCGGGCTTGTCCCATCCCTTCTGCCAGGGAGCGACGCCTTTGCGGAGCTGCTCGATCATCTTCTCGGCCGCCTTCTCGGCGAACTGCCGCGCGCCGCCTTTCCGGAATGTCGTCATGGTGGTGAAGTCCTCCTTCGGTCTATGGGTTTGGAGCTTTCCGCTCACACCTACCTGGCGGAAAGCGGAGAACCCACGGCCGAACGGTCTGGGGAAGAACCAGGAGTTTCCGAAGAGAAGTGGACTACCGTTCCGGAAGGTCGTCCACACACCGGTGGTGAGAAGAACTTCGAATGAGCCTCAGCGGCTGATCGCGGCGGCCATTTCGCGTTCCGGCTGCTGTTGTTGCTGCTGCAGGGCGCGCTGGGTTTGCTGAACCCGCTCGGGCGTGACCTGGGCGATGGAGGATTCGCGGGAGGTCTCGGCTTGCGAGCGCTGCTGCAGACGGTCGTGCTGGAGCACCTGGTCGGCCATGCGGTCGGCGTCTCGCGCGGCGTAACGCAGCTCGTTGGGGCTGTTGCGGATGGTTTGCGCCCACTGCGCCTTGTGGCGTTCTCCGGTGGGCTGCTTGGGAAGATGGAGCTTCGAGCAGATCGTATCGGTGGCCATCTCCCTTCGCATGTCCTGGCGAGCGGTTGCGTCGAGCTGCTGGGCTTCGCTCTGCGGCTCGGGGCGCTCGGTGTGCTGCTCGCCGGCGGCGCGGCCCGCCATCTGCTTCACCGCCTGGCCGTAGTAGTCCTCGGGGGACTTGAACTTCTCGATGTCGGGGATCACGACGGTGTCGCGGTCCTTGTCGTATTTGGCGTAGTTGTGTCCGTCGGGCGGGTTCTCGATCTTCACGCCGGAGTCCTGGATCATGCGCTCGGCGCGTTCGCAGATCTCGTGCTGCTGCGGCTCCTTCGGCAATTGCTGCTCCAGGGAGGGCATTCGTTCGATCTGCTCGGCATTGAACACGACATAGGTGTGGTGTGAGATCTTGGGCTGTTCCTTCTCCTTGCCGTTGGCACCGGCCGCGGGCGCTTCCTTGTCTTGCGACTTGGGTGGGAAGCGCAGGTACTCGACGCGGGTGCCGCGCTCTCCTTTCCGGATCTTCGCTCCGACGCGGTTGGCGGTCTGGAAGCTCATCCAGCGGGGATCGTTGTAGCCCTTCTCCTGGGCCACGGATTTCAACTGGATGGCGTTGAGGCCCTTGAAGCGCTTGCCGGTTACAGGATTGAAGGGCTGCAGGTCGGCATCGGAGGCCTTGTCGTAGCCTTTCTGCCAGGGGGCCTTGCCTTCCTCGACCTGCTTGGCGACGCGGGTCGCGACCTGTTCGGTGAACTGCCGGGCGCTCTTGCTGTTGCTCCAGTGTTCTTGCGGCATGGGTTTCTCCTTGGGTAGTTGTTGCTGTTGGTCCTGCTCGGGGATTGTCTTCTCGATGCGCCCGGGTCCAGGCTTGTCGCTGACTTGCTTCACCATCCGCCCTTGCGCGATTACATCGGGCGCGTTTCTCGCGCGAGGCCGGAACCGGTTGATGAAGCGTTGGATGCGCGGACGCCGTTCGGCCGCCGCTTGCTCCAAGCGGCTGACAGCCGCGTGGGAGTCGGATTCACGGGCCAGCTCCAGCGGAGTGCGGCCGTGCGCGTCGTGCACGTACATGTTGGCGCCGGCTTTGAGCAAACGGTTGACGCACTCGCTTGCATCAGCCTTGGCCGCCACGTGCAACGGGGTCTGTTCCTGGTTGTCGATAGCTTGGTGGTAGGCTCCGCCTTTGACCAGGCGATCCACGGTAGAGACAGACGAGGCGGCGGCCGCGTGGTGCAAGGCCGATGCGCCGTCGTTGTCGCGGGCGTCGGGATCGGCGCCGGTCTTCAGCAAGCGATCTACGGATTCCGTAGAGCCGTGAGCGGCAGCTTGCATCAACGCCGTGTCGCCGCGATTCACACCGTGGATGTGAGGATCGGCGCCTCCATCGAGCAGGCGCTCGACCATATCCGCATTCGGCAACCGGGCGGCGGCGTGCAGCGCCGTATGGCCTTCATGGTCCTGGATGTGAGGGTTCGCTCCGCCCTTGAGAAGCGGCTCGACGGCGTATTGATTGTCGAGTTCGGCCGCCAGATTCAGCGGGGTGCGGCCATGCCGGGACTCGGCAAGGACAGGGTCCGCTCCGCCTTCGACCAGGTGCTTCACCATGTCGGTACAGGAAGTGGTCCAGGAGCTGCCGACGGCGCGGTGCAAAGGCGTTTCGCCGTCCCCGTCGCGTGCGTCGGGATCGGCTCCCGCTTCGAGAAGGCGGTCGGCGGCATCCAGCGCGCCATAGGTGGCTGCTTGATGCAGGGGAGTGGCTTTCAGGTCGTTCTCTCGTGCGTCGGGGTTGGCTCCGGCATCGAGCAGAAGCTCCACGGTTTTTGCCGATGGGTGATGGGATGCGATCAGCAATGGGGTCTTGCCGTTAGCATTGCGTGGGTCGGGGTCGGCTCCCGCTTCGATCAGACGGGCCGCGATATCGGGATAGTTCATGTGAGCCGCACGGTGCAAGGGGGTGTTGTCATCCGCATTGCGGCCGTCGGGGTTGGCGCCGGCCTTGAGAAGCACGTCTATCGATCTTCGAGCTCCCGACCCGGTGGCGCGGTGCAAGGCAGTATCACCGTTGCTGTCGCGGGCCTCGGGGTCCGCACCGGCCTTCAGCAGCCGCTCCACCGTGTCCGGATACAGCGCAAAATGCGCCTGATGCAAGGGAGTCTCTTTCTGGAGATTTCGAGCGTTGGGATCGGCATTGGCCTCAAGCAGGCGCTCGACGGACTCGGGAGACAGCGATACGCCGGTCTTGTGCAAAGCCGTATCGCCCTGGTTATCTCGGGCGTTGGGATCGGCTCCGGCATCCAGCAGGCGATCGATTGCTTCGCGCGCTCCATATGATGCCCCCAAATGCAGCGGCGTCCTGTCCGCGCCATCCCGTTCGTTGGGATCGGCGCCGGCCTCGATCAGCCGCTCGACCGCTTGATGCGAGTTGCGCGCCGCCGCCCAATGCAGCGGCGTTGCGCCGTCGAGGTCCCGCGCATTCAGGTCATGGCCGGCTTCGAGAAGCTTGTTGATCTCGAGAACCGAGTCATCCAATGTGGCTTCATGCAGAGGGCTCATGCCCACGCGGGCATGCATGTCTGACGGGTCCATGAACGGCATGACCCCCTCAACGGCGTTCGGATTATCAGCGTGCTCGGCCATCGCGAGTGACTCCCTCGCTCACGTGCTTGTCGAATGCGGCTTGCTGCTCGTCGGTCATGATGGCCGCGCCTTCTGCGGACACGATCTCCTCGATCTCTTCGAGCGTGGCGTCGGGGGGAACGACGGGAACCGAGACGGGTTCACCGTCCGGTCCGGTGCGATTCTGGTAGGTCAAGGGTCTACTCATGGGTGCTGTCTCCTTCTCTGAACATTGTTCGATGATCTCGATATCTACGCAATCGCAGAGAGCGGTCCAGGTCGGCCCGTGAGACGCTGTCGGAGTAGATCACGCGGTCGCCGTCGAGCGGGCTCTTCGTGCAGCGGAAGAGAAGATTGCGGTTGAAGGATGCTTCCTCGTGCCAGCCCATCGATGAGGGCAACTCCGCGGCTCGAAAGGTGCACGCGGAGAAAACGCTGCGCAGGGTGCGCTCGGCTCGCGTGAGGAACAACTCCTCGCCCGGGTAGGCCAGGTGGTTGACGTAGAGGGAGCCGCCGTCAGCGAGCCGGGAACGAGCGAGGCGGTAGAACTCGGCGGTGAGCAAATGCCGCGGCATGGAGCGGGGATTGGTGAAGGCATCGACGACGATCGCCTGCCAACCGGATGCGGAGCCGCGCAGGTACGTGCGGGCGTCCTTGCCGGCGAACTCTCCGGCCTTATCCTCCGGGACACCAAGAAACTGCGCGGCGATCTTCTCCTGCTCGGGATCGATGTCAACGAAGGTGATCTGGAGCTCGCAGGGCGCGCCCTGGCCGATCGACATGCCGGCCGCGCCGAGAACGAGCACGCGCAGTTCGCCGGCGCCGCACAGCGTGCGCTCCAGCAACTCGGCGTACTCCCAGCCCTGCCCTTGGGGATCATGCCGCGAAGCATACTGGCTATTGATGACAAGAACCCGGGCATCGTCGTCGATCGCGACGATTTGGTAGTCGGCGTAGGCGTTGCGGGAGACGTATTGGGTGGCCTCGACCCACAGATCGAGAGACGGCCAGCAAGCGGCGAGGATCAGCACGTGAACCGAAACGCTGCGGTGAGAAACCACCAGCGCGGCGGCGGCGGAAGCGGCCATTACGGAGAAAACGGCCGCAGCGAGCCCCAAGGTGGGCAACAGCAGGAAGGTGGCCGCCAGTGCTCCGGTGACGTTGCCGACCGTGGACAGGGCGAAGACTCCGCCGGCGCGCTCGGAAGCGTCGCGAGGGGCGGCGCAGGCATGAGCGAGCAGCACGCATTCGGCGAGCAGCCAGCCGACCGGAGCGATCCCCACCACGGCATAGGCGAAGGTCTGCGCGAGCGGAGCGGCCGGCAGCGAGAAGGCGAGCAGGATGCCGGGTTCCGACAGCCAGAAGGCCGACCACAGGGCGGCGGCTGCCAGCCGGCGCGCCAGGCGCGGGCGGGGATCGCCCAGCCTGGCCAGCCGGCCTCCACGGCGGTAGCCTCCGGCGAGCGCGGCCAGGTAGACGGCCAGCAGCACCGAGGTCACGTCCACCGAGGAACCGGCCCAGGGCGTCAAACGGCGCAGGGCGAGGATCTCGGTACCGAGCGAGGCCCAGCCTTCGGCCAACAGGACGAAGCCAAGGGCGAAGGGCGAGAGCAGGCGCTTCATCGGCTGTATTCCATGTCCAGCGATTCCCGCGCCCGGGCGACGGTCCGCTTGGCGTAATCGGCGGGATCGCGCTTGTCAGTCCGCGCGGCGGCGAGCTGCTGCTCCAGCTCCTCGTCGGTGACGTTCCCTTCCCTGATCCGGTCCCTGGTCCAGCCCCAATCGTGACCGGACGGGGAAGTATCTCCACCAGAGCGGTGTGGTGAAGAGCTTGCGCGCTTGACGCTGGCCGTCCGGTCCGGCTCCGTGAAAAGGGCATCCGGCCAATCTTTCTTCTCGCTCTTCTCAGCGGACGTGGAGCTCATCGTGATCCAGGTGTTCTTGCCGCGATGCTTGAACCCGGGCAGCCGCAGGACGCGCGAAACGTCCGTCACGGCGCGGTCGCCGCCGTAGCGGACCGCGATGCCGCGCATCAGCGCCTCGGCCTCTTTGGGAGTGAAGGAACCGGGCTTGACGTTCCAAATCAACTGGTAGCGGTCCGGAGAGGTGTTGATGATGTAGGAAGCGGAAGGAATCTTGCCGCTGAAGCCGTCCTGGAGGACTTCCTTGAGTTTGGAGGGGCCGTCCTCGTCGAGATCGGCGTAGACGCGGCGGACTTCCTCAACGTCCTCCTTGTTGCGGGTCCTCGATCCGGGCCGCAGCGGGTTCATGCCGATGTAGATGTCGTAGCCGTGGGTGTTGGAGTACCTCAGCCACTTCATCACCTGTTGGGAAGCGGCTTTGCCGGCGTTCCAGATCCGCTGCTGGGTTTTCTTCTCCTCGTCCCGCGACACCAGCACCAGCGCAACCAGGTCGTCGGGACGGTACATGTCGGTGATGAAATCAACGGGTTTCATGGCGGTCCTCAGAAGCGGTAGACGATGCCGGCGTAGACCTGGTTCGTGATGATGGCGGGTTTGGCGGTGAAGATACGCAGCAAGCGATAACCGATATCGATGCCGAATCTTCGTGTGGCCGCAAGATGGACGCCTCCCCCTGCTGCGAGCAACGGATGGGTTTTCTTGTAACGGCCGATTCGTTGATCGACCGAATAGGTGAGCACGAAGCTGGGAATGAAGCCGGGCGGTTGAATATCGAGACGGCTGGCGCCGCCGCCGATTTCGAAGTATGGCGTGAACAGGCTTCTGATCGGCATGGTGAAGCGAGAGCCGAAGAAGCCGTAATTGCAGGGGATGGGATGGTTCAGATCGAGGGGGATACTGAACTCATCGATGGCGAAATGGGAGAGGGCATCAAGATCGTTCTGCACAGCTTTCGTGCGAACGTCCCGCAAGGTGCCCGCCTCGGCAAACAGGTCGAGATAGTTGGTCATGCGGACACCGAAACCGGCGCTGGCGATGGGGTTCGACGAAAGTGTGCCCATGGTCGCGCCGCCCTGGGCTTTAAGGAATCCCCGGCCGCTGTTCTGAGCGATGAGCGATGGTGTGAGAAGAAGGGCGATAGCTGTGATCGCAACGGAGCGTGCGAGGGAAAGTTTCCATATGGAAGTTGTCATCGGAATCAGGGAAGTCCTTTCGTGGTTATGCATTGGCGATGTGCGAGCCGGAAGGGTTGGGGTTGCGGACGGCCTGCAGGATCCGCTCGGAGATCCAGGTCGAGTAGTCGGCGGAGTAGGTGGCGAGATTGTCGTGCTCTTCCAGACGCTCCTCGAGAGCGGCCGAGGCGCGCAGTGCGCCGTTGAAGCCGCCGTAGACCTCGAGCTCGGATCTGTCGTCGGACCGGAGCGCCTGTTGAACGCGGGCGAGCTCTCGCTCGGCCTCGGCGCGGCTTACGGTCGAATGGGGCTGATGTGTCCAGCGGGTGAACAACCGGCTCACGCTCTCTTCGAGCCGCAGGTTGTAGCTGGCATGGACGATCGAAAGCCGGAACCCGAGGCGGCACAGATCGGACCACAGCGCCGCGTGTTCGGAGCGCCAGCTGAGGACTCCTTGGGGCGACTTCTCTTCCGAATCGGCGTAGACGAAGCAGGCTTGCTTGCTGCGGGGATCGACGGCGATCGGGTGCTTGTTGGCGAAGAGCCGTACGGTGTGTCCGGTGGCGTTGTCCCAAACCCGATGAGGAAGTTTGGCCCGATCGATCCCAAGCTGGTCGAAGCAGGCGACTTTCTCCTCTTCGGTGGGCAGCCAGGGAAGATGGGGGTGGTCGAGAACGTAGTCGAGAGCAAGCAGTCGCCGGAACGTCAGCGGCAAGCTCGCCGAGCGTCGGTGGCGGATGTTGTCCGCTCCGATGAACCGGTAGATGGCCTTGTTGGTGACGCGGGCCAGCAGACCCAGTGATTTGAGAGAGGTTTCGGTGATGAGTTGCTTATTGATTAACTTGTGAATGATGCGGGTAGGGGAGCGACGGTTTTCTTCGGCGAAGCCAAAGTAGACCTGAAGCTGAGATCGAAGGAAGCAACCGGAATGAAGCGCAGTCACGGCGAGCCATTCCGCAAGGTCCGCCGGCAGATCCAGCGCATCCGCCAGCTTGCCGGCGCGGCCGTCGAGGTGAGGAAACGTCATAGCTCGAAGAGTTCCTCATCCCGGTTCGCTCCGCCGCCGCCGCGACTGCCGCCCCTGGGCTCGCGCATGCCCAGAGCGGAGGAAAGCTGACGCTGGGCGCCGCCGCCGCCGGCGTACATCTTGAAGCCGGCCGACAGCTTCGCTTGCAGGCCTTCGGTGCGGTAGTTGCCGCTGGTGACCTCCACATCGACGCGGCCGGCGCCGCCCCGCTCGTCCTCGTACTCGATGCGGGCGTCGGGGTAGTGGACCTTGCCCTCGTCATCGACGGGCAGGTTCATCTGTTTGGCGGCTTCGATCTTGGCGAGCAGGGCGGCTTCCTTGCCGTCCTTCGCTCGCGCCTTCTCGGCGATCTTCGACACGCGGGCTTTCATTTCGTGGTCGAGCTGGATGCGCTTGACGGAAGCTCCGGATTTCTCCAGCTTGGCGATCTCGCTGCGCGCGGCGCGGTAGACGGTGGCGTCGTGGCGGATATCGGAAGTCTTCCCCAGGCCGCTCCAGTAGCGCTGATCGCTGTTGTTGCGGTTGCCCCATGCCTGACTGCGGCCCTTCTTCGAGGCGGCGAGGACCTTGAAGGTCTTGCCGCTCTTGACCTTGACGGTGTGCTCATGAATCAATCCCTCCTTCTTGAGGGCGTCGATGCCCTTGCGGGCGGCAAAGGCGTTGCCGCCGAAGCGCTGCTCGACCAGATCGCGCACGCTGACGACGCGGTACGTCGCTACGTCGTCCAGCGCCTGGCGCTTGCGCTGGGTGAAGTCGATCCGGTCGCGGGTGCGCTTGCGCCGCGAGGGCCGCTGGCGGAGAGTGCGGTTCGTGGAAGGAAGGGAGCGCGCGGGCTGCCGCGATTCGGGTTTGTCAGGAGCGCGGCCGCGCTCGTCGGGCGAGCCGGCCTTGCGCGGGACGGGCTTGAAACGCACGGGGCCCGCTCGATCCGAGCGTGCCCCGCCGCGCGCTTCTATGTCGAGGCCTCGCAAGAATCACTCTCCTTCCCCCCGGCAATCCATGTTTCCCGCATGTCGAGGTTCAGGCTGCACCCGTTGTTGTGTCCGATGGATTCTCGCGCTCGTGGAGCGAGTACGGTCCCATGATTCCAGTCGAGGCCGCTGAAGTGACCTCCTTTCCGCTGAACTCCTCAGCTTCGAGTAAAACCACCCCGTCGCCCTGCGCGAAGAAAGCGCAGGCCGAGCAAAGATCAGACTCGACCCAGCAACAGGGAAACCCGTCCGGCTCGATGCAGGCGTCCAAATCCGAGCAGCCGCACACGCGGCAGGATCGAACGCTCATACGAGATCTCCGGCGCGCTCGCGCTTCATCCTCTCGGCGAGCTCGGCGTCGTGCGAGTCGCCGGCGGCGAGGCGCTTGTCCATCAGCTTGATCTTCCCGCCCAGGTCGCCCAGGCCGGCGCGCCGCGCCAGCCAGTAGATGAAGGCGTAGACGGTCACGATGGCCGTCATCAGGTAGAGGCTCACGATCACGCTGTAGCGGGCGAAGAGCAGCTCGGCATAGGGCTCCATGTACTTGAGCCGCTCGCCGGCGAGAAGGAGGAAGATCACCCAGAAGATCAGGCTGAGTCCGGTTGCGATCCGCCACGGCATCGGTTCAGCTTCCTCGCGCCAGATCCTCGATCGCCTGCTCGAGATCTCCGGTTCGCTTGATCGCGGCGGCGCGTTTCTCTTCCTCGATGGGGTTGGACGTGAACATCCAGTAGCTGCGCTTGTCCACGTTCAGGGTGAGCACTTCGCGGCTGTTGGGATTGCGGGCGTAGACCTCGCGCTTGGGGATCAGGTTCTGAATGAGCGACGTTTCGGCATCCGAGAGTTGCAGCTTCGCGGCGGCTTGGTAGGTAAGGTCGCGGATCGAGAGGAACAGGCGGTTGGGGATCGACTCGATCAAGGCGCCGGTGGCGGCGCCGCCCACAACATCAGAGACGGATTGGGTGGCGAGGATCAGCGCGGCGTTGCGCTTGCGCCAGGTCCGCGCGGCCTCGGCGAGGTAGTTCGCTGTAGCTTGATCTTCCCGCCCAGGTCGCCCAGGCCGGCGCGCCGCGCCAGCCAGTAGATGAAGGCGTAGACGGTCACGATGGCCGTCATCAGGTAGAGGCTCACGATCACGCTGTAGCGGGCGAAGAGCAGCTCGGCATAGGGCTCCATGTACTTGAGCCGCTCGCCGGCGAGAAGGAGGAAGATCACCCAGAAGATCAGGCTGAGTCCGGTTGCGATCCGCCACGGCATCGGTTCAGCTTCCTCGCGCCAGATCCTCGATCGCCTGCTCGAGATCTCCGGTTCGCTTGATCGCGGCGGCGCGTTTCTCTTCCTCGATGGGGTTGGACGTGAACATCCAGTAGCTGCGCTTGTCCACGTTCAGGGTGAGCACTTCGCGGCTGTTGGGATTGCGGGCGTAGACCTCGCGCTTGGGGATCAGGTTCTGAATGAGCGACGTTTCGGCATCCGAGAGTTGCAGCTTCGCGGCGGCTTGGTAGGTAAGGTCGCGGATCGAGAGGAACAGGCGGTTGGGGATCGACTCGATCAAGGCGCCGGTGGCGGCGCCGCCCACAACATCAGAGACGGATTGGGTGGCGAGGATCAGCGCGGCGTTGCGCTTGCGCCAGGTCCGCGCGGCCTCGGCGAGGTAGTTCGCTGTGGCGGGCTCGGCGAGGAAGCGCCAGGCCTCATCGACGACGAGAATCTTGAGCCGGGTGGTTTCCTCGGGGCGCTCGAGCTCCAGCCTCAGCCGCTCCAGGCAGTAGGACAGCGCGGCGGCGACCAGGTCCGGGAAATCCCTGGCGCCGGCCAGATCGACCACCTGCCAGTCAGCTCCGGCGATCTCGGCGTCCTCGCCGGGCACGTCGAAGATCTTTCCCCACTGCCCGCCCTGGACCCAGCGCGTCATGGCGGCCTTCATCCTCGGCGGCAGGGTCTCGACCAGCGAGCTCATGCGGCGCTTCCCGGCAGCGATGCCGTACACGTCCTCGAGGCGGCGGCGGATCTCGGTCGTGTCGTCGCCGGTGGTCTCGTAGCCTCCGAGCTTGAGCAACCGCGTGACCCAGCCGGTGAGAAACTCGTAGGTCCGCTCATTTTCGGGAAGGGTGAACGGCCGCAAGGGCGTGCTGTCTCCGGTTCCGTCCAGCCGCAGGTAGCTTCCGCCCAGCATGGCCGTCAGGTGGCGGTAGCTTCCTCCCAGGTCGAGGATCGCGACCCTCGGGTTGTAGCGCAGCGAGTGAACCAGCAGGAAGTTAAGCAGGAAGCTCTTGCCGGCTCCGGTGCTGCCCAATACCAGCGAATGGCCTACGTCGGAACCGGCGAAAAGGTCGTAGTCATACAGCGTTCCGCAGCGGGTTTCAAGCGTCGCCAGCGAAGGCGCTTCCAGGTGGTCCGATTCGGGTTCGCCGTGGCCGGGCGCGAAGATCGCCGAGCAGCACAGCGCCGTTCCGGCCGAGACCGGCATCCTCCGCAATTGCCGGCTGGGGGCCTGCCCGGGCAGCCGCCCGAACCAGGCCGAGAGCTGGCCCCAGCCTTCGCGCAGGATCTTGATGTCTCGTCCGGTGAAGATCTTGACGACGGAGGAATCGAGCTCCTCGAGCAGCTGCAGGTCGGGGGCATGAATCGACAGCGACGCGGCCAGCCTGCCCCAGGGGATGCCTTCGCTTTGCAGCTCGACCAGCGCGTCGCCCAGCGCGGCCGATTCCGCCGCAGCCGCCGAATCGAGCAGCGCCACATCGGTCCCTTCGGTTCCTCTCGCGTGCGCCATCATCGAGTAGCGCGAGGAAAAGAAGTGCTTCTGCGCGGAGCGCATGATGCCCCGCGCCTTGCCGATCGACAATCCCTGCCACTCCCATACCCAGGTCCAGGTGGCGCGCAGCGTGAGCAGCTCCCACAGGATGTTGGCGGTCGCCTTCGGAGGCGGCTCGACGATCGAGTAGATGGCGAGGGGCTCGTCATCGAGAGTCAGGTGGCGGCGGTGTCCCTCCAGCTGGGAAAGACCCCACGCCCAATGCAGCGCGCCGCCTTCATGAACCGGCGCAACGGTTCCCGGCCGGTTGATCATCTCGCCGAGCACGGCAGTGGCCTGTTGCTCTTCGAGCACCGTGCTCGGGCACACGTCGGTGACCAGCCCGCGGCTGGCATCGACGATCCGCAGCAGCCTCTCCGCCGCCCGCGCGATCGATTCCTGCACATAGAGCCGCTGCGCCTTGCCGTTGCTAGTGAGACGCTTCAGCCAGGAAGTGGCAACTCCGCCTTTCTGGCGTGCTTCCTGCAACCGCGAGTCGAGCGTCCAGGCGGCGTAGAAGCGAAGCTCTCCGGAGCGCCGCACGATCTCCTCCGCCCGCGACTCGAAGATGGCCGCCGGCAGCCGCTCGCTGCCGATCGCGGCGACCGCGTCGGAGCCGACCGGACGGCGTGTGACGATCAGCGAGAAGCGCACGTCCTCGTCGAGCTGCCCCAGCAGACGCATCCAGGAGGCCAGGACATGATCGAGGTCTTCCGGCGAACTCCCGGCGATGCCGCAGGGGTGAAGCTCGGCCAGCGTGAGGAGTCCTCCGGGACGGGTCAGCAGGGTTCGCGGGTCCACCCAGCCCCAATAGGGCAGCTCCTCGGCCAGCGAGCCGGCCTGCTCGTAGCGCTGCCGGGCGGATTGGGTGATGGGAGTCATGAAGCCGTTAGGGTGCTGCTGACGATCTCGATCTCCGCCTCGGCCGCCGGCCGCTTCGCGGGATCGTAGCGGGGTTTGTCGTTGGCCGAGGCCCGAATGACCAGCATCATGTGAGGATCGCGGCGGGTTCCCAGCCAGCCGACGACGTAGCCGGTCGCAAAGATCAGCAGTCCCGGCAGAAAGGCCTTGAGCAGGTTGAAGGTCACGGCGCCGAACATGGCCGCCAGAATGAAAGCCCTGCGCTCACAGCCGAGGACCGTGAGCGGGCGGGCCAGGGACCGGCAGGCTTGCCAGGACCGCTTACCGTAGACAGCCGACATGAAGAGCCAAGGGCCTCAGAAGAGCCAGGTCATGAAGTTGTTGGCCCCAAGGGCCATGCCGAGGCCGAAGATGATGCCGGCCAGGGCGCGTTTCGAGCCGCCTTCCCCGAACGCGAACATGAGCCCGCCGATGACGATGGCGAGCAGGCTCAGCGCGGTTGCGATCGGGCCGGTGAAGGCAGTTTGCAATACTTGCACCGCATTGACCCAGGGACCCTGGCCCGCCATGCCCGCCAGCAGCGGCGCGGCATGCAGAAGGATCAGCACGCCAACAGCGGCCACTCGGGCGGCTGCGGTCTTGTGATGGGGAAGGAATCTCATGAGCACCTCCTGTCAAATCCTTGCACCGAATCGCTGCTCTCTCAAGCGCCGCAAGGCGCAGCCGTGTGGAGCAGTTCTCCACTTTTCCTCAGATCGGTTAGGCGGGCGCGCGCTCGGCCTTCAGGATGAACTTCAGGAAAACCTTACATACGAAGAGCCGTGACCAAAGTGACGCAGCAAGCGTGACCAAAGTGACGCAGCAAGCGTGACCAAAGCGACGCAGCAAGCGTGACCAAAGTGACGCAACAAAGTGTGACCGAAGTGACGCAACAAAGTGTGACCGAAGTGACGCAGTCAGTTCTCCCGATCAAATCATGATGGGGTGTCTGGTGCTGCTGCGTGCGCGAGCGATCATACGCTCTGTCCACTCCACATCAGAGGGACTGCCGGGTATGAGGTGCAGGCCCTTCTTACGTACCTCGACCACAGGAGCTAGACGTGTATGCTTCAGCACCTTCACAAGGCTCGTGCGGAAATTCCTGCGAAAATCGACAAGCCTATGGTAGTCAGATCCAAACTGCTGCTCGATCGATTTCCAGGAGATGGTTTTCTCTTCCTTCAGCCTGAACAGGCGGTAGGAAAGCCAGGCGTAGAGATCGAGCGAAAGAGGCGATCTACGGAGCTTGTGGACGATGTAGGATTCCAGCGGCACGATGGAATCACTGGTCATCATGAAGAAGCCCGGACTCAAGGTGACTTCGACTCCGTCATCGGAGCGCATCCACCTCTCCGCTAGAAGCAGGTTGCTGTCCGCTTTGGAGGAACGAGTTTCTTCATAGATGTGGTAGGTGGCCCCGCAAAGTCGGCGCAGCTGATCCTGAATGGCCTGGATCCTGGGGCCACTACCAATGATCTGCATTTTCTTGAGGAACGCCCTCCAACTCGCGCCCAGCTCGAACTTCCTTTCCTTCGTGCGGACACGCTCGGTGGTCACGTACAGCAGGACGAGGCGCGCATAGACGCCGTAGGGCAGTCCGATCCTGGAGTTAGCCTCCATGACCAGTTCTTGATCGCCATTCTTACGGCTGAATTCGAGGTCGCCAACTTTGCGGTGAGGCAGCGTCATGTTGATGAAGTAGCGCGGCAGGTAAAGCAATTCCTTGTAGGGGGAGTATTTCTCGCAGGAATGAGAGGCGAACTGGATGATGACGCCGTTGATCAGGTTGTGTCGTGAATGGATTGCGATTTGGCTTGAGAGTGAGTGGAGCAGCTTTCTGGAATGGGATGGAGGATTGGAAGCGTCTTTCTCGGGCCGGAGGATGATGCGGCCCTTAGTGTCGATCCCCACGGGCTGTTGCTGATAGAGGTACTCGATGTCGGCATCGGGAAGAGTGCGCTTGAGGTTGGCTAAGGCTCGGTAGTAGATGATCTGCGCGTCTTCACGGGCTTTCCGGTCGTAGGGCACGGCAGCAGCTCCTTGAGCTGCTCCACATGAAGCCTGGTGCCATGTAAGTAGTTGATGCTGAACTCCACGATGTCCCACTGAGCTATGCGCATGTGCTCCAGGACTTGCCATGGGGTATAGGGAAGGCGCTCCGGCTTGACGCCTCTCAGGGCTTCGGGCCAATCGGCCGTTACATCTTCAAACGTCGCATGCGCGCCTTTGCCCCTCAGCAACTCGAGCAGGTGCTCCCTCAGGGATCCGACTTGTTCGGAACCTGTCATAGTCCTCACTCCTCTACGGCGAGATCGACTTCATCGGAAAGTTCTTCGAGCAAGCGTACGACCAGCACCTTCTGACCGAAGTCGAACTCGCTCGAGGCGGCCTCGGGAAGATGGGTCGCCACCCAGGCCTTGAGCATCTCCGTGACGGGCGTAGCTACCGCCTCCTCGGCGCCAGGCTCGAAGCGAAGAGGGATTTCGGATTGGCGAATCGATTCGATGAGTAGTGTCGAGAACTTCATGGTGAGCTCGCTGGGCGAAAGCCCCATCTTGACAGGAAAAGACGTGGACCTCAAAGGCCGCGCCAGCGCCACCGGATCGGGCTGCAAAAACGACCCCGGCGGATTTGTGATTCACATCGACTTCCGGGGATGCGATACCGTCATTAATAGCTATGGCGGATTACAACCCGGAACTGGAAAGTCTCGTACGCGAGCTGAATAAGAAGGCGACAGGGCAAGGACCCGCTCCGGCGTCACAACCTCTGGCGCCTCTGCCGCCCGGCGCGAGCAAGTCCCTCGACCGTATTCTGAAGCACTCCGTAGAACGCGGAGCATCCGACGTACTGTTTATTGCCGGAAGCGGGATCGTGCTGCGGCTGGCCGGCCGGCTGGAACGGAGCCCGGAGCCTGTACTGACAGACGAGACCGTCCGCAATCTACTCTTGCCGCTGTTGACACCGGAGAGGCGTGAAGAACTGGAAGCGCACCGCTCGTTCGACTTCAGCTTCGTCCGGAAAGGGATTGGCCGCTTTCGCGCCAATCTGCACTATCAGCGGGGAACGCTGGCGGCGGCGCTGCGCATCCTTCCCGCCGAGATCCCGACTCTCTCATCGCTCAACCTGCCGCTTCACTTGGACAAACTGGTTGACCGCAAGCAGGGATTGATCCTGGTTACGGGTCCCACGGGCTCGGGAAAGACATCTACCCAAGCTGCCTTGATGGGGATCGTCAACCGCAAGTATCCCTACCACGTTGTCTCGATCGAAGACCCGATCGAGTACTACCATACGGATGATCAGGCCGTCTTCGAACAGATTGAAATCGGACATGACTGCAGAGACTTCGCGTCGGCGCTGCGGAGCATTCTGCGGCAGAATCCGGATGTGATTCTGGTGGGAGAGATGCGGGACCCTGAGACGGTCGCGACGGTTTTAAGCGCCGCGGAGACAGGCCATCTTGTCCTCTCGACGCTTCACACAAACGACGCCGTGCAAGCGGTCAATCGGATCGTCGATCAGTTCCCGGCAGGGCGGCAGGAACAGATCCGTCAGCAACTGTCGCTCGGATTGCTGGCGATCATTGCGCAACAGTTGGTTCCGTCAATAGATGGGGAAAGCCGCTTCCCTGCCCTGGAAATCCTGCTTGCGAATACGGCCGTGCGGCATCTCATTCGTAAGGGTGAAGACCACATGCTCAGCTCCCAATTGAGCCTGGGTCGTGGCGAAGGCATGATCATGATGGAACAGTCTCTCGCTGAGCTGGTCCGGAAGGGACGCATCACCAGGGACGTGGCGGATGCCCACTGCCTGCGCGAGGGCGAGTTGCAGAGATACTTGGTTTAGCCCAACGCTAGCCGTATTCCTCTGATGGAAGCAGATGGCGCTGTACTTTGCCGAGGGCGTTGCGCGGAAGAGCATCGACGCGGATGATCTTTCGAGGGAGTTTGAAGCTGGCGAGATGCTCCCGGCAGCAGTCGCGGAGGCTTTCTTCATCAAAGGCTTCTCCAGCGGACACGACGTAGGCTATCGGGACTTGGCCCTTGACGTTGTCGGCGATTCCGACGACAGCAGCATCAGCGACCGCGGGTTGTTCGCAGAGAAATTCCTCGATCTCGCGAGGATAGACGTTGAAGCCGCCGCAAAGGATCAACTCGGTCTTGCGGCCTTGCAAAGTGTAATACCCGTCAGACGACCGTACGGCCAAGTCGCCGGAACGAAGGTAGCCATCGGGAGTGAAGGCGTCGCGTGTCGCTTCCGGCTGACGCCAGTAGCCGGAGAAGACATTGGCGCCTTTGATGAGCAATTCCCCGGTCTCACCTTCACCGACCTCTTGCGTTGCGTCGGCGGCTGAGGGATCAACCAGTCGGATCGAGATTCCGGGCAAGGGCTTGCCGACGGATCCGGGACGCCGCTCTCCGGCGTAGGGGTTCGAGATGTTCATCAGCGTCTCGCTCATCCCGTAGCGCTCCAGAATAGTGTGCCCGTAGAGTTCACGAAAACGTTCAAGCTTGGCGGCGGGCAGGGGCGCGGATCCGGAAACGAAAAGTCGCATGCGGCTGCCGATCGCGCGAGCCATATCGGGTGAAGCCGACAGCAGGCGCTCATACATCGTGGGGACGCCAAAGAAAACCGTCGGCTGGAAGTCAAGAAATTCGTCGAAGATGGTTTCTTTGCGGAAGCGCTCGAGCAATCGCACCCGGTAGCCGGTCGTGAGCCACGTATGGACGGCGTTGCCGAGTCCGTGTACGTGGAAGAGCGGAAGGCCGAGCAGCATCCGGTCGTCCGGGCTCATGCGCCAGCAGGTATTGAGCACGGTGGCGTTCGCGGAAAAGTTGTCGTGCGTGAGGACCGCGCCCTTGGAGCGGCCGGTCGTGCCCGAGGTGTAGACGAGCCCTGCCGGCGCATCGCCCTCCAAGGCCAGGGCTGCGAACTCCGTAGCCTGCCGCTCGACATCAGCCGCCGCTTCTTCGATGAGCCAAGGGGCTGTGGTGTCCGGCACATGCGCCGACATTTCACGATTCGTCAATAGTGTCCTCGGCTCGGCATCGGTGAGGATATGGCTGATTTCTCGCGCACGGTAGAGAACATTGATGGGTGTGAAAATGACGCCGGTCTTGACGCAAGCCAGGAATGCCTCGATGAGCGGGACGCAATTCGGGAGATAAACGGCGAGCCGATCGCCGGGCTCGAATCGTTTCTTTCTCAGTTCGTTCGCCCAGCGGTTCGAGCGAGCTTCGAGATCTCGGAAGGTGAAAGAGGAACTCTGGAATTCAAGGGCCGTCCGACCGGCGCAACCCTTGAAGGTCAGGTCAAACAGCTCGCTTAGGTTCACGATCTTCTCGGAAGAAGAGTCCGAAAATCAGCATCACGATCACGGCGAGTGAAGCGGGCAGCACCCAGATGGTTCGCCAATGGACGGCTTGCAGCGCCGCAACGGACTTCTCCGTCTGCTCGGCGAGAAGGGCATCGATCTGTTGCTGCATGGCGTCTGTTCCGGTGGCGGCCTGCTGCTCCAAAGCAGCGATTCGTGCACCCAGTTCCTGGACCTCGGCATTCAGGCTGATTGATGCCGCCGGCGTATTCCTTTCTTCAACAATGCCCGCGACCTGTGCGCCAATCAGCATGCCGAGTCCGAGCGTAAACAGGACGAGCAAACCTTGGGCTTGTGCTCGGATTCCAGCAGGCGCAATGCGATCGGTGTAGATCTGGCCGGTGACGAAAAAGAAGTCGTAGCAGATGCCGTGCAGGAGAATGCCGACGATCATCATCCAGCGCACGGCATCCGGGGCGCCCACGGCGAACAGCACGTAGCGCGACACCCACGCGAACATGCCTACCAGCAGCATCCACTTGACGCCGAGCCGTTTGAAGAATAGCGGCATCAGAATCATGAACAGGATTTCCGAGCCCTGCCCCATGGTCATTACAGCCGCCACGTTCGTGATGCCGGCCTGCTGAACGGACTTCGCGGCCAACTGGTAGTAAAAGGCCAGAGGAATACAGACCAGGAACGAACTGGCCATGAAAACCAGGAACGGGCGCTGCTTCAGTAGGACGAAAGCGTCTGCTCCGAGCAGTTCACGCCATGAGGCATCCTGCCCGGCCGAAGGCGGCGGTGTGTGCGGCAGCGTGAAGCAGTACATCCCCATGAGCAATGCGGACGCCCCAGCTAGGTGAAACATCTCGATGCGGTTGTCCCAGGCGAGCCACCCGAGCACCAGACCCGCTGCAATCCAGCCGATCGTGCCGAACACCCGAATCAGAGGGAACTCCTTCTCCGAATCCCTCACGTGCCGCATGGTGAGTGAGTTCGTCAACGCCAATGTCGGGAAGTAGCAGAGCATATGCGCAAAGAACACACCGTTGATCACGTTGGGTAGGAAGGGGTGCTCGGGATTCATCAGCATCGTCGCCACGAACATGAGACCGCCGCCGATGATGTGCAGCACTCCGAGCACACGTTCTGTCGAGAAAAAACGATCGGCGATCATGCCGACAAAGAAGGGAGAAAGGATGCCCGCGATCGGACCGACCGAGTAAGTGAGCCCGAAGTCCGTGCCGTCGAAGCCGATTGTCCCGAGGTAAAGCGGAGCAGTGACATACCATGCTCCCCAGATGAAGAACTGCAGAAACATCATCAGGGCGAGGCGGATGCCGACGGTGGAGAGCATGAGAGTAGAAGACGACCCGGACTACGCGAAGCGGTGCTTGCCGTTCTCCTGGTCCCAGTAGACCTTCTTCTCTCTGCGATACGCGAGCGTGGCCAGATGCCCTGTGACCGCGGCTTCGTGGCCGGTGCGCGCGTCGCAGTTAAGCGGTGTGTCTGTGAGGATGGCGTCGACGAAGTTACGTAGATGTGCGCCGGTGGGATTGCCCTGACCCAGGTCCTTCTGCGAGTTGATGTGGATTTCGGGCCGCGCTGAGATGTGCTCCGGTGCGCCACGATATTTTTCCGGGTACACGTAGAGGTCTTTGAGACCGAGGATTTCGAGCGTCCCTTCACTACCCATGAGCTGCTCGCCGTAGTGGTAGCGGGAGTTGTTGAAAGCGGCGCTGTAATTGATATGAAAATGGTCGGGGTACTCGAAGCCCGCCGTTACCGTGTCGGGCACTTCTCGATCGTCTTCCGTCCAGTAGTGAATGCCGCCCGTGCAGGTGACCGACTTGCAGTGGTTGCGTCCGGTGATCATGTGAATAGCGTCGGTCTGATGGACGAGCAGGTCGGTGGAGATGCCGCCGGAGTAATCCCAGTAGAGACGCCACTGAAAGTAGCGCTGCTTGTTGAATGTGGTTTCCGGCGCGGGGCCGAGGAACTTTCTGTAGTCGGTGTTGCCGGGTTCGGCATCGGCCGGAATCGTGTAACGCCATGCCGGGTTGGTAAGCGGGCTGTTGCGATACCAGAAAGCGCGTGCGTAGACGACCTTGCCCAGGACGCCCGATTCATAGATTTCCTTGGCCTTCTGGTAGAGCTTCGCGCTGCGGCGCTGTGTCCCCACCTGGAACTTCTTGCCGCTCTTCTCCACGGCTTGCAGAATCTCGAATCCCTCCTCGATCGTGTGCGTCAGCGGCTTTTCGCAGTAGACGTGCTTGCCGGCCTCGAGCGCGGCGATCACCATGTCGCGGTGCAGGTGTTCGGGCGTAAAGATGCCCACGGCGTCGATCGACTTGTCTTCGAGCATCTTGTAGTAATCGTTGTAGGTGTCGGGGGCCGTATGTTGCTGCGTCGCGACGTCGTCCTTCGACTTGGCGAGACGAGGCGAGAACGTATCGCAAATCGCCTTCATGTAAACGTCACCCGCACCCACCTGCAGCATCGTCTTGATATGCTTGCCGCCGCGATTGCCGAGTCCCGCCCAACCCATATTGACTTTGGTCCCGGAGGCTTGCGCGCTGAGCAGTGCAGGCGCGGCGCTCGCGGCAACGGACCGGCTGACAAAACGGCGTCGAGAGATCGGTTCAGACATGTTTTCTCCGTGAGGAAAACGACCGCGCCGGATGCGGGCGGACTGTGACGAGAATATCAAGTCGTTTCTGCTGCAAGCAAGATTCCCTGGTGCGTTGCAGGCGCGCCACGGTCACTGCCGGCTCAGTACCCGGCGGCGGACCATATCCAAAGCGCGGTGGGTAGCCCAGAGGCGGACTCGGTCGCGCTCGCCTCCGACCGTCATGCCCTTGACCTCTGCGCTCTGTTCGTCCGCAACACCAATGAAGACGGTTCCCACCGGAGTTTCCGACGTACCGCCGCCAGGACCGGCAAGGCCCGTCGTTGCAACACCGAGAGAGGCGTCGAGACGGGTCCTTACTCCCTGAGCCATCTCGGCGGCGGTCTCTTTGCTCACGGCGCCATGTCTTTCAAGAGTTGCTTCGGAGACCCCTAGCCATTGGCTCTTCGCGTCGTTCGAGTACGTAACCATACCTCCTCGAAAGAAATTCGAGCTTCCTGGCACGGCTGTAATCTTTTGGGCGATCATCCCGCCTGTGCAGCTTTCCGCGACCGCCAAAGTCAACTTCCGATCAAGGCAATGGCGCATCAGAGCGGCTTCGAGAGACTCGTCCCGGTGTGTGAAGACATTGGAGCCAAGTTCGTCTTCGACTTTCCTCGACAAGGCCTCGGCGATCGCGCGGGCTTGTTTCGTAGTGGCGGCATGGGCGCGCATGTGGATCTGAATCTCGCCCGGAGAGGCCAGAATTGTTGTGGCAACACGCGACTCGGCGGTATAGATCGGGGCGATACGCTCGTCAAGTTCCGACTCCGGCAAACCGGCGACGCGCAGTGACACTGTGTAGAACTGGTAAGGGATCTCCCGTTTGCGGAGCCGCGGCAGGCATTGCATTTCAAATAGTGGCTCGATCTCACGAGGCGGTCCCGGCAGCAGCATCAAGACTCCGGTTTCATCTTCGAACCATTGACCGGGCGCCGTCCCGTTGGCGTTCGGGAGCACCTCGGCCCCTTCGAGCACATATGCTTGACGCTTGTTGATTTCGGCCATTTTCCTGAGTCCGAGGCGGCTGACGCGGACCGCGATGGCTTCGGTGATCTCGGGATGGTATTTGAGTTCCCGACCGAGAGCGTCGGAGGCGGCTTCGCGGCTCACGTCGTCCATCGTTGGGCCGATACCGCCAGTCATGATCACGATAGGCGATGATCCCCGTGCTTGCCGAATCTCGTCGGCCAACCGTTCCCGGTCGTCACCGATGATCGTCTTTCGAACCACGTCGATGCCGAGTTCATTGAGCTTGAGCGTGAGGAAAAGGGAATTAGTATCCATGCGGCTCGGAGTCAGCAGTTCCGAGCCGACGGCGATGATTTCGGCGGTCACAGTGTAAGGCGGGAGGCGCGCCTACTCGTCAGTCCAGGACGGACTGTTGATGCGGTACAGGCCGCTGCCGGTTGCCACGACCATTTCCTTGGTAGGCAAGAAGGCTAGTCCGACGATGCCAGGCCCGGAGACAACCTGAGAGATCTCGGCATTCGGGCTCAACCGAAAAATGCCTTTGCGCCCGCCATGGGATGCCGCTACATAAAGACGGCCTCGGTCGTCAATCGCCATTCCTTGGGGCCGGCCCAAGCCGCGATAATAGACGCTGGCTTCGCCCTCGGACGACACGCTGTACACGTTGTCGAAGCTTGAAGTCGTAGGGCCCGTCACGAAAAGAAAGCCGTTGGGACCCCACACTAGGTGGTATGCGGCGATCGACGGCTCCAGGGTGGCGAAGACGAATATCTGACGCTCAGGGCTGATCTTGAATATCGTTCCTGTCCGGTCTCCAACGAAGAGGTTCCCATCCTCATCCAGAGCGAGTCCGGTAGCGATACCCATGCCTTCCGCATAGATTTCGGTTTGACCGTTGGGGCGAATCATGTAGATCGTGCCGTTGTTACGGCTCGATACAAGCAGGTCGCCCTGCTTGTTGAAGGCGAGCCCGGTGGGATTGACGATCTCCGCGCCCACGGGCTTGAGGTCGAGATTCAAATCGATCTTGAAGATCGACACGGGAACCTTCTCGCCGCGCGTTCCGCTGCGGGTGGTGAAAACATTGCCCTCCGCGTCAACAGCGGGGCTTGCCACAGGGTGGAGATTCTCGGCGATCGTCAGACCGACGGCGCACGTGTGCGGCTCGCTCTTGCTGCGGCCATTGTCCATGACCATGCGGCTTTCAGTCACGTCATCCGGCACGCGAACGACTGCGTACTTGGAGCCGCCCACGACAAGCCGAGCTTTCACCGACCCGAACAAGGCCAAAGGCTGGTGATCTTCGTCGATCGAAAGGTGCCGGCCCCGAACCTCGAAATCACCGCCGGAGATAGCGGCCGGGGGTGTCACGGTCTCAATGACAGGGCGAGAATTGGGACTGCTCCGCTTCGGGTTCATCCTCGATCGAGTGTTCTCTTCCCGATGGCAGCGGGCCTGCTCGCGCTCAGCCGTTCCGCTGATATGGGAGTTGCTACCAAACAGAGAAGTACTGCAAAACCTTCATCACGATGATAGCGCACAGTCCGGCCGCAGCGTCGTCGGCGACGATGCCAACACCGTCCGGTAACGACTCCAGCTTTCTGATCGGCCACGGCTTGACGATGTCGAAAAAACGAAAGAGTACGAGTGAGGCCACCCAGGACTGCCAGGAGTCTCGCGCAACAACCGCTACGGCGAGCCACTGTCCGACGACTTCGTCGATGACGACTTGCGGCGGATCGTGCCGCCCGAAGTGCTCGACGGAAACGACTGCAGAACGGATCGCCGGGAGGGAAAGAGCCAGCGCGGCCAAGCCGAACCAAGCGGGCGCAACTTGAAATGCTTCGGCAGCTCCATAGGCGATGGCGACAGCGGCTGCGGAAGCGACCGTTCCCTGCCCTTTCGGGAAGTAACCCAGGCCGCCCCACGTGGCGAGGGCAATTCCCCAGCGCTTATTCATCCCGGGATTGCTTTCGCAGAGCGTCAAGCAGCTCATCAGCCTCGGTGATCGGGCTGTGAGCGACATATGCCTCGGAGGCCCAATTACCGAGATCGATGGTCCGGCAACGGGCGCTGCAGAAGGGGAAATGAGAGACCTGCTTATCCGTGAGTTTGCCGCAGATGGGGCACTTGTATTCTTGCTCTTCGAACAATTCTGGTTTCTCCGATAACCGAAGCTATTGCAGCACCGGCAACCACGTCGGCGCAACGGTCTCGGCCGGCAATGATTCGGGTGTAGGCTCCACGCTCTCGAGCTTCCCGAAGAGATCGTAGTCGCCGGCTCGCGTAATACGAATCTCGCCGAAGTCGCCCGGACGCGGCATCTCGCCCTCAACGTCTACGATGTAGGTCGTGCCGTCGATCTCCTCGGCCTGCGTTTCGAGACGGCCTTCCCACAACAAATCGCTCTCCGCCGAAGGGCCCTTGACGAGGATACGGAAACGCTTGCCTACAAGGGCTTGGTTTCTTCGACGCGAGATTTTTCGCTGGATCGCCATCAGGCGGCGCTTGCGTCGATAGATCACTCCGGGCGGGACCTTGTTGTCGAGATGATAGCTGGCGATGTGTTCGTCGTCGGAATAACCGAAGACCCCAACATGCTCGAACTCGGCAGCTTCGACAAATCGGCAAAGCTGATTGAAGTCGTCTTCGGTCTCTCCCGGGAAACCAACAATGAACGTCGTGCGAATGCCGACGTCAGGAATCGTTCGGCGAATGCGCTCGATCATCTTCAGGAAAACATCCCCGGACGCGCCGCGCTTCATGCGCTTGAGTACATCCGCACTCGAGTGCTGCAGTGGAATATCGATATAACCGCAGATCGTTCGATGTTCGGCGATTGTGTCGAGTAGTCGCTGCGTCACTCGGTTCGGGTAGGCGTAGAGGAAACGAATCCACCCGGCGCCTTCGATGCGCGCGAGGCGATCGAGCAACGAAGGCAGACCATTCTTGATACCGAGGTCTTCGCCGTAGGCCGTGGTGTCCTGGCCGATCAAGTTGATCTCACGGATTCCGCTCCGGAAAAGATGCGACGCTTCCCGAACGACGGACTCGAATCGCCGGCTGCGGAAACTGCCCCGGAACTGCGGAATAAGGCAGAACGTGCAAGGGTGGTCGCAGCCTTCGTTGATCTTGATGTAGGCCATATGGCGGGGAGAGGCAAGACGTCGGAACGTCAGGTCGTGGTAGAGGTACGGTTGGGCCTTTCCGTCTGCAACCGTGCGGCCTTCACAGTGAGCCACGATGTCTTGGAGTTCGTTCGTCCCCACAACCGCATCGACCTCGGGAATCTGCTGGCGAAGTTCATCGCGGTAGCGCTCGACGAGACATCCGGCTACAACCAGGCGCTGCGCCTTCCCCGATTTCTTGTATTCGGCCATTTCGAGAATCGTCTCGATCGATTCCTGCTTCGCCGGATCGATAAAGCTGCAGGTGTTTACGACAAGCGCTTCGGCCTCGTCCGGGTCGCTGACAAGCTCGTGTCCACGTGCTTCGAGCGCACCCATCATCACCTCACTGTCGACGAGGTTCTTAGGGCAGCCGAGGCTGACGAAACCAATTTTCATAGGGATGGGAGAAGCGCGAGGGGAGTAAGGAACCGGCGTCTGTCCGTTGTTCCCCCTGGAAGTTATATTGTACCGGCGGAGCAGCTAGGGCAACCTTTGAAGTGCTGCGACAAGACCGGGAAGGCGGCGAGCCGCGTCAGCATCCGCACCGAAGCGCGCGGCGTTGTAAGAAAGCGTGATCTCTTCCCAGCGCCCGCGGAGCAGGGCTGAATCAATCGAGCGCGCGAACTCCTCTGCGGTCTGCCAGTTCTCATGCCGGAATCCTTGCTGCTGCAGCACGGCCAATGCTTTCGCATAGAGATAAGAGCAATCACTCGTCTCCCCTTTGCCGCTTTGCAAGCGGCGGGCCTTGCGCCAGAGAATCAAACTCGGCCGAAGCCAAACCCAACTCAGCCACAGCAAGATGCTCGAACCGATCAAAATCATCAGCAGCACCCAGGGTACGTTGCCGGGTTCAACCGGCAGACCGACGAACAAGCCTTCGAGTTTTTGGAGGAACTCGGCGATAGAAGCTGAAAACGAAATGAGATTCCAGGCGGCGTCGCGAGTCCTCGTCTGGACGACCTGAGCCAGGGCCAATTGGTGATTCACGTCATAGTCAAGCACCCAACTCGTCCACGAAGATTCGATCGCATCCAGGATCAGCCAATAGCTCATCCAACCGCTGGCGAAACCCGGCACAAGAGGAGTGGGATCAAATGTCAGCCAGCCGTAGCGGTTGATGTAGGCCTCGACCCAACTGTGTGCATCGCTGCCGCGGATCACCTGACGACCGGTAAGAGGGTTGTAAATACCACCGTAGAAGCCCGCCGCAATGCGGGCCGGGATCCCCTGACTGCGCAACATCACAGCCATCGCAGACGCAAAGTATTCGCAGTGGCCCTCGCGGCGCTCAAAGAGGAAATGCGCCATCGGGTCCTCAACCTGTTGCTGCGGTAACTCAAGACTGTAGGAGTACTGACGAAGCAGATACTGTTCCATCGCCTTTGCCTTGTCCAGCGGCAGTCGATGAGGACCGGTAATCTGCCTGGCCAGAAGCGGAATACGAGGGTCCACCGGGGGAAGTTGTAAATAGGTGTTCTGGAACTTTCTGGAAAACAACTCGACGACCGGCGCCGGCTTGAAGGAGTCACGGTCAGAGACCCATCCCTTCGCGCTGTACCACAAGGGTTGCAGGCCGCCGGAATCGACCAGCAGAGAATCGGTCTCATTGACGCGAATCCCACGGAACGAGCGGGTCGGAAGTTCGATTGACTCGGTCTGCCCCGCCAGGAAAAGCGCCTTGACCTGAAGCGGCTGCATCGTGACGGTATAGTCGATCTCACGACCCTTCGGGGCGCGGCGTCGCTCGCCGATCAGTGGTGTCACACCGGTCTCCGGCGAAAGAGCAACGGACTCGCCGAGGGGAGCCGACCAGCGTACTCCGTCAAAATGGGACAGTCCGATCCCGCGCCATCGAAGCCCATCCAAACCGGCTCCGTTGATTGACTCGATGTGCATGACAGGGCTGTCATCCAGCGCTAACGTACCCGTGGCGCCAAGATTGATCTCGTCCGCGAAGCCAATTCGAAAATCACCCTGCAAGGCTTGCAATGAAGAAATGCCGAGCGTACGCGGGAAGATCACGAACAGACCCGCACTAAGCGTCAGAATCGCGACCGTGAGCACACCAGCGAGCACGGCGAGGCGGCGTCCGAGTTGACGGCTGTTCAGTGCCCCAATGTCCTCGGCGATGGGAGCACCGGCCTGGCATCCCCGTGAAATCTCGAAGCTGGTGTAAGTAAGAATCGCGAGGATGATGAACAGCAACAGCAAACCGAGGTACAGCACACTGCCCATGAACAGTGACGCCATCAGCATGTGAAGAAAAGCCAGCAATCCCAGGTAGAAATAGTCCCGGCTGCGATCCGCGATCAGGAGTTTGAGCGCGGTAAAGAAAAAAAGCATCTGGAGCGTCGCCGGAATCAACCGTTGTATCGACGGCAGCCCCTCTGCGAACTCGTCATAACCGCAATAGCCCAGGTAAACGACGGCTAAAAAGGACGCTGCCCAGCGCGGAAACCTTGTGCGCAGCAGACCGAACGTGACGAATCCTCGGAATAACAAGGCAGTCGCCAAGACTGAGGTTGAGAAGACGTCCAAGCGCTCGGTGAGGGCTAGAGTCGCAAACCCGACGGTCACTAGCAGCAACAACGAGGTGTGGAAAACCTTGCTCACCCGTTCGAATGCTGCATCCGCAGGCTCGATCATGTCATGATTGTAGCCACTGTGCCACGAAGCATCCTTGTGTTCGTTCTAGGCATTTGGTGCTGCGGCTCCGTGTTCATGTGGCTCATCGCCACACAGAACTTCGCGGTCGCCGGGGCTTTGCAAGACTCGCCTGCCGAAGGCTTCGCGGCTGTTACATCCGGTCTGGACACCGACTCAATCCGCCTGGCGACGCGCCACCAGGCGGGAGAAGTCAACCGGCTCTTTTTTTACGGCTGGGGGCTGGTGCAGATTCCGATCGCTCTTCTCGCGTTCGGTCTTGCCTGGAGCGTGCGGAGTAGCCGGATTCTCCTGGTAATCATGGGGCTCATGCTGCTGATCGTCCTGAGCCTCCAACTCTACGTCGTGCCGGAAACGATTCGACTGGGCCGGGTTCTCGACTTCGTGCCGCGCGATCCGGCTCCCCCGGAGGAAGCTCCTTTTTGGCGCTTGCACAACACCTACACCGGCCTCGACATGCTGAAGTTCGCGTTGGGGCTGTGCGGGGTCAGCCTACTGGTCAGGGAGTCGCGCGGCTCGTCTCATCACTAGCCTGCATTTCTCTCCACGTGGCGAGGCGAAGTGGGTGAGAGGGCCGTCAGGGCTAGGCGCAAGCCGGG
>JAPPLB010000134.1 GCA_028819575.1 Bryobacterales bacterium
GAGGTGCGTTTTCGGACCCACCGCATCGTGATCGTCAAGGTCCGGCCGCGCGTCGAGCGCAGCCAGGCCGTCCGGGAAGAGCAGCCCACGGCCATCGAGAGCGGCGCCGGCTGAGCCACGTCGCCGCGCTCATCCGTCCCGCCGCGCCTTGCGGCGGGACTTTCCCCTGGAAAACCCTCTCTCCGGAGCCGCTGACGCGGCGATCAGTATCGAAGTGGACCCCCAGCACCCCCGGATTCGTCGCGGATCCGGCTAGCGCTGCATTCGTCGCAGCCCATCATCTTGCGTTCGATGAGGGCGCGCCACCCCAACATCTTGTGTCTCCGCAGCTCCACGGACGGCAACATCTTGGCGCCGGCGCCCTTTCGCTCTTGCCACACAAGCCGTTCCAAGAGACGATGCGCATGAGACTCCCCATGCGCTTGCACCCCTTCGCCGCCCTCGCTTGGCCGGGTTCTCCGCTTTCCGCCAGGTGCAGACGAGCGGAAAGCTCCCAACCCTTGCCACCAGGAGGATTCCATCATGGAAAACGTCATCATCGCCAACCCCACGTCCGTTGCCGAAGCGTGGGAAATGATCTGTCCCGGCTGCCGCCGCGACGACGAGATCCGCATTAAAGCGACCATCGAGGTCATCCTGCACCGCCACGGAACGGACCCCACCGATTCCGATACCGAGTGGGACAACGCCAGCATCGCCTTCTGCGAGCACTGCGGCTTCACCGGCATTGTTCGCGATTTCTACGACGCCTTCAGCAAGCACAACAGCGGCGGCCGTTAGGCCGCCGTTACCCCTCCCAGTAGCTGCTGCCGGCGGCAGCCCTTCCGTTTCCTTCCCCTGAGTCGGGTTCTCCGCTTTCCGCCAAGCAAGGGCGAGCGGAAAGCTCCAAACCCTTACCCCTCAGGAGGACACCTTCGATGAGTGCTTTCGTAGTCAACCCGACGCACATCGCCACGTGCGCGGCCATCATCAGGGAGATCGTTTTCCAGTACGAAGACGATCCCCCCAGCGACACCGACATTCGCATGGACCTGGCCATGGCGAACGTCATCAGCGTCGCCTACCGCTACGGTCCGGAAGGCCGGCGCGACAACCAGGCGATGTTCGCCTCGACCCTCGCCAAGCTCTCCAATGCCGGCTGGGACACCATTGATGCGGCTCTCCCCGCAGGAATCAGCGACGTGAACGAAGCCTGCTTCGACGACGGCTACACGTTCTCGGACTTCCTCAGCGATTGCCGTTCCGCCGAGGCCATCCCCTACAGCAACGCCGAGGCCTGCGAGTACCTCAGTTGCCTCAACTACCAGTCGTGCGAATCGCCCGGCTGGAAAGACAGCAAGGCACGGATGTGGATTCTCGAATCCAAGTCCGTGCTCGCCGGCCGGCTTGCCAGGCAGATTCTGGGAAACCGCCGCGTTTGGTCCACTCGCGAACCCGATCAGCAAATCGCCTGATCGCTCTTCCCTTCTCGTTCCCACCCCCGCCGCGCTTGCGGCGGGGGTTTCTTTGCCGATACCGCACCGGCGGCCGCACCGCGCTCCCTTCGCCGCGGGTTCTCCGCTTTCCACCAGGCGCGAGCGAGCGGAAAGCTCCAAACCCTACCCAGCGAAAGGAGATCTTCCCAGGTGAAGAAAAAGCCCGAAACCATCGAAGTGATGTTCCGGAAATACCGGGACAAGAGCGCGGAGATCCTCGCCGTGTTCCCCTACGAGGCCCACGACCGCGCAGGCAGGTTCGTGACCTGCTATGCGCACGTCGGCCAGCACGGAGGCGCGCAGATGGCGCACGTCCACTCCGCGACCCGGCCGGCGAAGCCCGATGAGTACGCCGAGCTGTATCAGGAACTCAAAGGCATCTACGAGAAGCCGAAGTTCTCCGGCGATCCCGTCTGCAAGCTCAGGATCGTCAAGCGGCGTTCCTCGAAGCGGATGAGGGAAGCCCTTGAGAAAGCGAGGCTATAGCGCCATGTCCGATCAGTTGCACTTCATCCGCAGCGGCGTCGAGCTCGATCCGGAAGTGAAAGTCCCGATGGTCGAGTGCGGTTGCTGCGAGTTTCACCACCGTTCCGACTTCTGGGGCGACTGCCGCACCGACTCCCAGCGCTTCATGCCCCACCATCCCGCCGACGGCGAGCCGGAGTATGTCTGCGCGGACGGCCACCACTGGATTTCCGATGCCGAATGGATACGGCGCGAGGACGCCCGTACCCGGGACGTCGACTCTCACCCTCACACCCCGCACACCAAAGGAGCCTCATCATGATTCGCCGCGAAGAGATCGAAATGGAGACCCTGCCCGATCCCTGCCCCGATACGTCCTATCTGGAGCAGGAGGGCTTCGAGGAACGCCTGCGGCAGTTGCAGGACGGCCGCTTCTCCTTCATGGGAATCCGTGCAAGCTGCACCCTCCACATCGGCATCGGCCAAGCCGGCCACGTCATCCTTCACCGCTTCAAGAGCCCCGGCGTTTGGAACGTGGAAACCGACTCCTCATCCGAGCACATCCGGATGCTCTTCGAAGACGAGCGAGCGGTCCTTCTCGCCATGCTCGACGCCATCAACTGCCAGCGCAGCGGAGACCCTCGCAGCGCTTCCTGAGAACCTCTTTTCGACCAGGCCCTTGCGCGTCGCCGCGATGCCCAAAGGCCTCTCTCCGTGCGCTCGAGCTTCCGCGCTAGGGCGCATATTGATTCCAGAGCGAACGGATCCGGAGCCGGATTCCTTTACTCGGCCGACAACCGCTCTTGCTCGACAATCACGTTCAGCGCGGCTGACCTGCAGTCAAGTCCTTCCTCCCCCTGTCGAGGGTTCTCCGCTTTCCGCCAGGTACGGGTGAGCGGAAAGCTCCCAACCCTTTTCCATCAGGAGGAAACCTCATCATGTCACTCTCCCCCAGCGTCGAATTGAACCTCGCGCTCCTGGGGCAACGCGAAGAGAGCGATCAGCCTCAAAAGCCGGTCTGCTCGCACTGCCGCAGCAGCGAAGTCATGTTCTCCGCCACGGCGTATTGGGACGCCGAGAAGCAGCAGTTCGTGCACCACGTCGTGCGAGACCTCATCTACTGCATCGAATGCGAAGAGAAGCACAGGCCGGATTGGATTCCGGCCTGACCGTCCTGCCTCTTGCCTCCCTCCTGGACCGGGTTCTCCGCTTTCCGCCAGTTACGGGCGAGCGGAAAGCTCCAAACCCATTCATCCAGGAGAAATCACCGATGACACTAACCCTCGTACTAGACAACAGCTCCACTCCCCTCGACGCCACCACCCTTCCTCGTCCCGCTTTCTACAGCATGAGCGATCTTCTCGAAGCCGCCATCATCGATGCCCGCTCTCTCGATCCCCGCATCTACCAGCCCAACTACATCGCCTTGCACGACGCCGCCGTCAGCGTGCAATGCCAGGTCTGCCTGGCCGGCAGCCTGATCGCAGGAACCCTCGAAGGAACGCCTGACCAGTCGTTCACTCCCGAGCATTTCGACAGCAACATTCGCGGCAATCTCGAATCTCTCAACTACATGCGCCAAGGTCATTGGCTCTTTGCGTTCTACGAGTTCTATCGCCACTGGCCGCGTACCCCGATCGAGAATCGCCTTCGCAAGCTGCCGAAACCGGACAACTCCCGCTTCCGGTGCTGGAACAGCTTCCACTCCCACCTGGATTCCCTCGAATCCACCCTTCCGGAGCTGCGGGAAATCGAGCTGCTCAAGCACTGGGTCTGATCACCCCGCCTGTCCTGCGATTCGGGTTCTCCGCTTTCCGCCAGGTGCGGGTGAGCGGAAAGCTCCCAACCCTTACCATCCAGGAGAACACACCAAGATGCCTCGACCGAACCTCAGCACTCCCCAAGGCAGGGCGGTTCTCAATGCCGCCATCGCACGGCAGCAGCAGCGCTGCAACGAGCTCGAATGCGCCCACTCCATGAAATGCCATGGCTGCGGCAACCGCGTCCGGATCGTCCTCGACGGCGAGGAATGGTGCTCTCGCTGCGAGACCTACCAGCGTCCGGTCCCGCACGGCTGGTCCCGCTGGGAAGCCGTTTCCGCCATCCCCGAGGCGAACACCTGACCAGGAGAAACCCCATGCAACATCAAACGCTTCCCGAAACCCTCTACGGTCTTCTCGAAACGGCCATTCCCGGCTCGAAGAATCTCAACCGCAGGCAGTACCGTCCCCGCTACAAAAAGTGGCACACCGTGAGTGATGACGGTCTTTGTGAAATCTGCCTGACGGGGAGCGTCATGGCCGTGACCTTGGGCTGCTCTCCTGACGACCACCTGCAGCCTTGCATGTTCCCCTCTTCGATTCGGTGGAAACTCGAAGCCCTGTACTTCATGAGTCGCGGCCATTGGGTCCACGCCTACGGACTGGTCCACCTCGTCGAGCCCTGTCTGTTGACCGAAGCCCGTCTATCCAACCTGCCGGATCCGGCTCACTCCCAATTCGTCGGATGGCGTCAGTTCAACGCCCATCTGAGATCACTCGAAAGGATCATCCCGAAGCTGCGGAGAATCGAATAGAGGCCCCCATCAGGAGCAAGCACTCCCCGGAAGCCTGGACCATCGTCTACGGCAGTGCGGAGGGCGCTTGCGTCAGGCCGCTCCGTTGTCGCAGTCCGTTTCCGGTCGCGCTGCGGTGCCTGTTTCGTCACGGCCGCCGTGCCGTGCCGAGTCCTTTCGTAATCAATTTTCGTTCGCTCCGGCCATCGCTCATGCGCAGGCCGGTTTCGGCCCGCTTCGTCTCTCGCGGGCATCGATGAGGTACAAACCCTTCCCTGGAGGCCGCTGACGCGGCGATCCGCTTCGAGGTGGACCTGCAGCACCCCCCTCTGCGCTGGCGGATCATGCGCTTGTCGTCGTCGCCGGCGCGCGGATCCGCTTCGCCCTTGGCGCTCACCGCCCTCGTTGACACGCCTTTTCCCTGACGCGCTTGAGCGCGTTCGAGCGTGGAACGGCTTGTCAAAATCCTCGATCCGTGCAGAACTGAATGTATGCACGCTTGCAGGATTGCAGCCTTGATGTCTTGCAGTCATGAAGTCCTGCAAGCTTGCAGGATTGCAGGATTGACATTTTGCAGAGGACGCTTATGAATACCATCGCCATCGTCAGCCAGAAGGGCGGCTCCGGGAAAACCACCCTGGCCTTGCACCTCGCCGTCGCTTCGGCAGCCGCCGAACGCAGAACCGCCGTCATCGACCTGGATCCGCAGGCTTCCGCCGCCAACTGGTCAGACCGTAGGGAAGCGGAGCTGCCCGTTGTGCTCTCGGCCCATGCGAGCCGCCTGCCCCGCGAGATCGCCCGCGTCCGCGAGACCGGAGGCGAAATGCTCTATGTCGATACCGCCCCGCATTCCGACAGCGCCGCACTCGAGGCCGCCCGCTCCTCCGATCTGGTTCTGATCCCCTGCCGGCCGGCGATCCTCGATCTCGAGGCGATCACCAATACCCTCGCCTTCCTTCGAACCACCGGCACGCCTGTTCTGGTCGTGCTCAACGCGATCGCCGCCACCGGGCAGGACGCGCGGCTGGCCGAGCAGGCTCTTTCCTCTCATCAGGTCGAAACCTGCCCCGTCCGGATCGGGCGCCGTATCGCCTTGGCGCGCGCGCTCGTCATCGGCCAGGCCGCCCAGGAGTTCGAGCCCGGCGGCAAGGCCGCCCGGGAAGTTCGAATGCTGCATGACTTCGTTCTTCGACGCCTGCAGGACCTCAAGACTTCAGTCAATGGAAACCCACTGTCATGAACAACAACGCTTTCGCTGCCGCTTTGTCCAAGAGATCTTCCCCGCCGCCGGATCCGCCCGCGGCCGCGCGCCCCTCCGCTTCCCCCAAGAGCAAACGCAAACACGTCGGAGGCTACTTCGAGCCCGAGGTCGCGCGGCGTTTGCGGATGCTGGCGTCGGAGGAGGAAACCACCGTGCAGGAGCTGCTGACCGAAGCCCTTCGTCTCATGTTTAAGAAGCGGGGATTGTCCGTACTGTGACCGAATCATGGCTCTGGTTCCTGAATCGGGTTTGCGCTCGAGATCTCGGCTGGCTGCCCTTCATCGCGGCCTTGACCTTCTATCGCTCCAGCCGCTTCCGGCTTTGGTTTCTCGCCAGCCACGCTCTCGCGATGCGGTGTTACCATAAGGGCCTCGCGATGACCCAAGATCACGAGCATCATGAACCGTTTCGAAGGGGTCTACAAGAGGCAGTTGAATATGCAGATCGAAGTCACCTACGAGTACGCCTAAACCACCAGAAACGATCCCTACTCCATTGCGGACAATTAAGAACTCCTCGACCAATTCGAGAGCTATTGAAACGACACTTTTCTGCTGATGCAAGTCTACGATCTAGCTCACCTGTGTACGGGAAGGGAGAAAATCACCATGCAAAAAGTAGTTGATTTGAGAGATTGGTTCGCAGGACAGGCGCTCAACGCCATGCCACTAGGGGACCGCATAGTTAATCTCAGACCTAACGAAGCTGCCATTCTCGCCTACCGGTATGCCGATGCCATGCTCGCAATCCGCAAAATGCGCTCTGAGATTGTAGGTGTGGCGCCTGAATCCGGCTCCGGCGAAGTGGAGACGGTAGAGACGAAAGAACTTTTCCAAGGGATGATGGACTGAGGTGGCATGATGAGCCTGAAGAGATTTTTCAGGCGCACCTGTCTGAAGTGCCATTTTCTCTCCAAGGCAAAGCATCCTCAGTTCGGCAAAATTGAACCATGGACACATGCTGACCGTGCCAGTCTGCATATCGATGAAGGTCTCAACGAACTGTGCGCCCATGGAATATGGAACACCGGTGCTGACTCAAAACTGAAAAGTAATCTTCAGGAAATTCTTCTGAAATCGAGGCGAAACAGTTGTTTCTTCATCGAGTACCAAGCAGGGATGTCACTACAAGCGGCTGAAAAGCTACTTGAGCACCGAGCAGCCAAAAGGGGAGCCCGGGTCGCAATCATCGCCCTATGCATTTCATTTGGGAGCCTTCTTGCTACCTGCATTTTAGTCACTGCTAGGTTGCTATCTGAAAAGTTCTGATTACGTTGGTTTCTGCCAAGCTCTTGTCGGCGTGCGCCGCCCGAAACTCGATTCGGCGGCCCCCTCGTCACTAGCATCTTCATCTCCTCCCACCACGCATTTTTCAGGCACTATTCTCCTTTTGCGATACTTTCGTCTCGGCACTGCTCAGCACCGACCCTCCGGTTGCTTCGCTTTCTTCGTTCAGCCGAGCGTTGCGTTCCCCGATCTCGTTGCGATTCTATACGCGAAGCGCTTCGTCCTTGCGTTCCGCTTCGCTTTAGCAGATAAGCACGCTCGCCGTCAGCATCATCTTGAGCATGATCGCGTTTACTGTTTTTATTGCGCAGCTTTTCAGCTTATTCGTGTAGCTCCTTTCACCAGGACTAACGACACGCCAGTGGTCCTAGCGACTATGGCCCGTCCATCCTCAGCCTCAGAGGCCATCCGCATTGGCGGTCGTGGAAGGGCTGTCTCGGCAGCTGCACGCGATGAGTTCGTCGCTTTTCACCGCAGGGTCCGGTTGCGGTTTCTGTGCGCTCGAGCTGCCTGGCTTGGCGCATCTTCCGATCCGCGCATCGAGAAGCGACAGGCGCAATCACTCTGACTTCGATTTCGCGTCAGGGGCAGTCGCGTCGACGGCCATCGTCCGGGGCGCTTGCGCTTGTCCGCTGCCAGGACTCGCGGCATACTTTTCCCATGATTCCCGACAGCGAGTCCGCTTACGCCCACGCCTCTTCCGCTGCGCACACCGAGTTCATTCATCGCAGCGAAGAACATCAACTTCTCCTGAACCGCAGAACCCGAAAGATGCAGTGGATCTTCCTCGTCTCGGTGCTCTCCCTCGGCGCTGTTTTCTTCGCACAGTCTGATGCCCAGCTCTTCTCGATCGCCGGCGCCTGGTTGCTGATCGTCCTGGCCCTCGCCGCCGTGCCGGGCCGCTGGTTCATCAAGGACCATCCGGGCGCTGCCGCCAGCGGTCCCCGGCCGGCCTTGCGGAAGCAGCCGCCGGCGGCTCCGGGCAAGCTTCGCGCCTGGCCGGCGAGGGAAGGATCGCTGCCACCGCTCCCCCCACGTGCGCGGCCGCCGCATGAGAGGACTGATTCATGATCGAGCCTACTGATGAAACCCGGCGACTGGTCTGGGACGAGCTGGTCGATTCCGATCGCATGTGCCGCTACTACGGCTACCTCACTCACCGCCTCAGGAACCTGGAGCAACTGCTTCAGTTCGTCGCGGTCTTCGCCGCCTTTGCCGGCCTCGCTGGAGTGCTGTTGCAGCTTCCGTGGATCACCTTGCCCAGCTTGGCCGTCGCAGCCTCGGCCGGCGCCATTTCAACCCTACGCAATTACTCCGATAAGGCCCTTCAAAGTAACGAGATCTTCAGGGAGCTTGGACGGCTCGCTATCGAATGGGAGCTGCTGTGGAACAACCTCAGCGCCAAGGACGATGACACCGTTCTGGCGTCCTGGAAAAAGCTCAGTGAGCGCCAGTTTGCTCTCGTCGAGCGGGTTCCCTTCGATCTGCCTCTTTCCCCTTCGCTCGCCCGCAAATCGCAGCAGGAAGCCTACGAGTACTGGAGCGAGTTCGCCCACGCCGATCAGAGCTCGGCCACGGCCCTGGTCTCCGGCGAGTCGCGTGACGCCGCTGCAAGCATCGCCCATCACTGATCGGCATCACTGCCGAGCGCGCCTGCCCTTAGCGGCGCCGCCACGCTCTCGGATCATAAGCCTCCTTGTAGCTCCACATGCCGCGCCGCTCGCTTTTCGCCGCGCTTTCGGCATCCTGGTAGCGGTTGTCGTAGCAGGCAATCGCATGGCCGGACCGAACCAGCCATTCGCCCACGTCACATCCACGGCAGCTCACAGTTCCCAACACCCGACCGTAGCGGTCGAACCCCTCGACCGCTACCTGAACCCGCCTGCCACCAATCTCGCGAATCAACGCTCCTTTGACCCGCTTGCCGTGGTTGAACCAGAACCCCCAGCGGTGCTTCGCCGGCTGATTCCACTCCGGAGCGTCAAGGCCGGCCAGCCGCACCTTGTAGCCCTTCACCTTGAGGCCATCGCCGTCCGTCACATACGCCCGTCCGGTAATCGTGTCGCCCGGCTTCTTGCGGCGCGCCCTCTTCGCGATCACGTAGAACGCAACCAGGATCGCGATCATCGCCAGCAGTTCCATCATTCCCCCACTCAGCCTAGCGGTCAGAATGCCTCGATGATCTTCCGCCAAGAAGCGGAAGCCGGCTGATCGTAACCTCTTTCCTATCTGTGGTGACAGGGCTGGTTTCGCCATGGGTACGCTTGCCTTCGGCGGTTCCGCTCGGGCCGCGCTTTCCCTCCTGTCAGGGCTCTCCGCTGTTCCGCCACTCGGGGTGAGCGGAACGCTCCAAACCCCTTTCAGACAGGAGGAAAACCCTTCATGGCAAACCAGACCCGCAAAACGTTCGTCACCATCAATTACCTGACCGCCGACGAGAAGTACGTATTCAGTTCGTGCGTCGTGAGCGACGAGGCCACCGCGAAGACGAAGTGCGCGGAAGCGCTGTCCCAAGGCATCCCTTGCTACTATCTCGTTCCGACCAAGCGCGGCGATAAAGAATGGCCCGCGTATCGTCGCGTGAACGTGGGGTTGTCCGCATCACCGTAAAGCCCCTGGCAAGCACTGCCACGAACGACTTTCGCTCCGGCGGCATCCAACGTGGCGCACAATGTGAAGCCGCGGTGATCGCAACCCCTACAATCAAGGCACTCCCCTTTGCTCGATGACTTCCATCATCGATTGCCGCCAAGCGATTCGCCTGCTGCTCGATAGCCAGCTCGATTGGCGGATCATCATCAACGAAAGAAAGATCGTCCGGGGCGTCGCCGTCTGGTTCGGCGAGGAGCGGATCTTTGTTGATGAGAAACTCCGCGTCGAGGGGAACAGCTGGGTCTGTGGTCAGAGACGCTTCACGCCGTCCGAGCTTGTCGCCCTCACCGAATGGGCTCTCACCGTGATCTCGAAGTATGGCGCCAAGCGCTATAGCACTCGCAAGCTCAAGCCTCCCGCCGCCGTGAATCAGAAGGGTCAGAATCGGAAGAAGATCTCACGTTGGGAGATTCTCTACGCCGATCCCAGCGAGAACCCCGCCCCGGTACTCACTTAGTCGCGGTAAAGCCCCACTGCCGCGCGCAGTGTGAGGCAGCCTCTTGAGAATTAACCTCACGGGCCAGGCTGCGGGACCGTCAGGACACGGTACAGCAGTCCGAACACGGTGGAGGCCAGCAGCACTACCAGCGGCCAGATAACCCGTTGCAAAGTGTCAATACGGCTGTTTACAGCATCGAGTCCAGTGCTGAGTTCAGTGCGCAGGGAATCGATCTTGATGTCCACTCGGGATTCAACCGCCTCGATCTTGGCGCTGAGCTCATCAAAGCGGGCATTAAGGACTGTGATTACGTTCTGGCCGGCTTGTGAGCGGACCTCATCATCGGCGCTGTAAGCCAGATCGGGTTCAACACCAACACTGCGCAGAGCACGGAATAGCGCACCGGAGGTCTCACCAACAGTAGGTTCTGTCCGGGTGGCCATCGTGAACTCAATTGTAATCCATCACGTATTTTCCTGCCGCACAGATGCTGTAGTCCAGTTTCCGGCCGGAGCAGAAAGGATCGTTTCCACGACTGGTTAAACCACTCTAGAAATCAATTGGACTATTCAACGACGGAATCGACGTTCAAGCTGAACAACTATCACGCCAAACCGTTTTCACTCTAGTCACCGCTTGCCTTGGACGCTGCATACCCCTCCCTCACGAATCGGACGATTAACAGAGGGTCGTCATCTCCAGCCTTAATCCATGATCTCACCACCTCATCCTCTCCTCGGCTGGTATCTGCCATGGCCCAGGCCAACCGCACACACCAATGTCTGCGTAATGGTAGTTCCTCCGCGACATTGCGATCCAACACGCTAGTTCGATAGTCCAATTCCGACCGAAATTGACTCAGCCCCTGTATGATCCGCGAATGGATGGCCTCGATATACTCTGAATTCCCGCCACGATAAACGGCGTAGGCAGCCCTCAGTGCTCCACACATGCCGCTTTGTTGACTTGTCGCAATCGCAACACCAATGTCCCGTATGTCTTCTACCGATGGTGGGACCAGTCGGATAGCAGCATCCCGGCCAGATTGCACAATCCACCAGTGTAGTGCGTTCCATGCAGCCATACTCACTCTCCCCTCCGTATGCCTAGCTCCCACCCGTAATCGATGTTTCCCTTCACCGGAATCTCCGCCCCCAAGAGCTACTGACGCTGCGATCATCAAGTATTCGTTCTCAGGACTTTCGAACAACAGGGCAATAGGCATTCGGCGCCTCGTAATGGTGCTCACGTTCTCCGCCAATCGATGGAGGACCGAGTCTGGCGCTTGTCGATGCGTCATCACATCCAGCAACAGGCCAACCGCCTGATCGCTTGATGTGCCAGTCACCAAACGCCGACTTGACTCATGACGAAGCCAATTCTCCACAAATCTCCAGAACCATTCCTTTTCACCTTCGCTGAGACGTATGGTGCGCTGCCCGAGATGGTCAGGGTTCCAAGCCGCCGAGACATTGCGAATCGTATTCGCCCCATTCTCTCCCGTTGCTTCATTCAAGTCGCGGCTGATCCACTTAGCGCGGAAACGTCGCTCAGCAATCCCATGCTCCGGTTCCGGGAGGACTAGATACACCCAATCGTCAAACAGTCGAATCTGCGGGAGTCCATCGGACTCTTGATGCATGGTTCCCCACAAACTGAAGGCTAGTTCCTGTTCTTCCGCCTGGGAAAGGAGACGTTTCCGCGAAAGCGCATTCAGTCGGTTGAACGCGAGGCGTCGAGTATCGTCGCTGCCACGAAGGGCCGTGCTGATCTGATGTACGCACGAGACCCAGTGTTCTTCATCTATGTCAGAGCGGTTGATTCTTGGGTACTCGCTGAGCAAGAGATCGCCTGGATCAATGTCCGTCAAGAGCGCATCCTCTGGAATAGGTGCGTTCAGAATCTCCCCGACAGCGCTAGCCCTTGATTCAAGATCCAAGGCGTTCCAACTTCGTTCCCAAAGAAGTGTGACGCACGACCAAAACTGGTTATCCACCCATCGACGGGGACGACTGTAGTGAATCGCCCACCTGAACGATTCCAAAGCCGAGGCAACTCCGTGGCGCGCGAGACAGCGCGACATGATCTCGATTGAATTCTGTGCCCGTGCTCGGTAGTAATCGTCTGCTTCTCCACTAGTAGGCCATTGCCCCAAAAAATGGTCTCGTGCCCTTTGCGCAGCGTCGAACAATTCCGACACCTCTTGGTCGGACATCCTTGCGAGGTGAGTCTGCGAAACCACGGCATCAAGCGCCTTGTCGTTTTTCCCTCCAACGAGAAGGAGTAGACGAGCTGCGTAGGCCGGAGCGAAATGCGCGACAAGACGGGCCGCCCGCTCGACATGTTCTTTAACAATACGCACACGCTGAATTCCAGAGGGAATGCCTGAGAGCTCGAGGAGTCGGATCACGCGCCACGCGGATCGAAACGAAGAATCTCCCTCATTTGACAGCGTAATGCGGTTTACTCGCCTTAAATCAAACGTCCAAGGCGAATCTTCACGCTGTTCCTTGATCATTTCTCTCACATACGCATCCAAATCGGAACGAGCATCGCCGTCGTGCGGAGCTAGTCGCGCCCACAGGTCGGCTTCGGGTTGCCAGGAGCTCTTGCCTTGCATCAACTTATCCCACCATTGCGCCCAGTTCAGCGCGTGGCGCCAGTGGAGCGCCCAACCAAGCCGTGAAGCTGTCAGGACCCGGTGATCACGTGACCAAGCCTGCTCGGCATGCTGGAGGGTCTGCAGCGCCAAATCTTGGCCACCATCAATATCACCCGACTCCAGCATCAGCGCCGCCTTTCGCAAAGACCACATGGGAGTTGTTCCCTCTGTACGCCAACTGTTCAGAAGATCCCCCAGACCTGAGAAGTCCTGCACTCTCAGTTTCCACAGACAACGTTCGTGTTGTAGGCGATGGAACTCCGATGTGCCGGGGCGTACGATGAGCAACAGCTTTCCTGCCCATTCGTCGAAACTGGTCTGATTAAGGTCATGGCGAGAATCTGTCAGTACCGCGAGCATTAGTGCGATGCGGTCTTCCTCAATCTCTTGGAGGCTTTCGTCAGATAGCTTGGAAGCTCGTGCCAGAGATTCCTCGAAGTTATTGAGCACGTCATTCGCCGCATTGATGAGATCACTCGTCATTGGGTCCATCAATAGTTCGACCCGCTCAAGCAACTCCCGCAGTACGATCAAGCGATCCGTAAAATTAAGGCTAGGCGCCACACTGAGCATCGGCTCGACCCACGGTTTGGTGGAATTCAAGAGTCGTCTGTGTTTTGAAAACGGAAGGATTGGCCAACCAGGATAGACGCGCCGGTTGTGCCGCCAGATTTTCGAGACATTCTTAACCTGCTCGCCCATTGCCTCCGAATTATGACCTTTGGAAGGGGCCTCCGGTGCTTCTTGCGGCTGGCCAGATGGAGGTACGGGTAACGCGATGCCTGGCTCACCACCACTGGCTGTGTGCGGCGGAGGGAGTGGCCAACGCTCTTCCCATGTTTCGCCTGCCTCCAACGAACTTAAAATCCAGTCAATAGCCCTTCGATGGCCCTCCTCGCAGCTCTTTGCCCCGGAAACCTCGGAAGCGAGATCAATGGGAATGACGCCTCGCTCCTCTAGCATCAGCCGGCTCGGCTGATCCAAATTCAGTTTGCCAGCAAGGTAGAGACGTGGTGCCGCCGGTCCGAGATGATCCCTGACCCAACCACACCAGTGGAGAAAATTAGGATCATCTCCCGAGAAACCGATCAGTAGAAAGATGGACTCCATGAGCGCCTGCTGTACCGTGTTCACAAACGGGGCAAACTGTGACGGATAGGTACGGTAGTCCTCTTCAGTGACAACAAATGGTCTATTAGACGGAAATGAACCGTGTAGCTTGACTATCCGAGGAGCGACGGTCGTCGCCAGGTCAGCAGAGCAAAGAACATGATCGTAGGTCTGAGCGGTAACTCTTCTTGACGCCTTCTCCAGCAAAGTGTCCCAGTTCGTTGTAAAGACATCGGCCCATGGCAGGCGCAGGAGCCTCTTATGGGCTAAATCGGGTTCTCCATCGGGAACATTGGCAAGCAAGAACGAATCCAAAGCGGATTGTCCGAATGTCGCTTTGTACTGTTGGGCGAGGCGAGAGCAATCACGAGCAGTAACTGGCTCCCCCGAACAGCCTTGACCCGATCCGGGTTTCCCACATCGAAGTTGCTCCTGAAGCAGGACGGCGAGCTGTTTCCAGGTTGGCGGTTGCTTTTCAGTGGGATGGCCCGGTTCCGTCTGCCGGCTGAGGCCGGCGCCCACCATCACGCAAGCTCCTCGTTCGGGTCTCTTCCATAACGCCTCACGGATATGGGTGATGTGACGAGCGTTCATCGATTCAGAGTAGCCTCGACTAAATCAATGCTTGATGCAATTTGCCTAGTCTGATCCATCATAGTGTTTGGGGTAACGGGCTGAATACCTCACGATTGAGTCTCACACACAGCAACAACAGCCGTACATTCAGATGCGCGGCAGGGTCTCGCAGATAATCCGCTGACCAGCTTCAGCAATCCAAATCACCTACAGCCGATTTGCAATCATCTTCACCCGCCGCAAGCCCATCTTCGCGACCAGCAGACCCCTAAAGATCTACCAGGATTTTCTGTGGTCATTCCCTTCGAGCAAAGCTCTTCCCTGGGCTGTATCACAAACGATCGTTTTCGCGATGGGTAGCATCGGCGGCCTCAGGCCGGCCGGAGCGACCAGCGGCCATCAGCCATATCGACGTGAGCAACCTTGGCCAAGCGGCGGAATCTTCTGGTGCCTCGCGTGACGCGCACAACAAGCCGGATGCCGGAGGCGATCCCGCGGCAGACATTCTCCGAGGAGAAGCCGTCCACCATGCTCCAGTTCGCCAGTTGCCAGAGGGAAGTCTCGGCGAACGTCGCGCCCTTCTTGAGCAAGCTGCCGTGTTGTCGGCCGCTGCGCGGCGCTGAGCGGAGCGTACGCGCGATGAAGACGCTCTCCTTGGCTGGTCTGGTTACGATATTCAGATGAAGACGTATTCACCATTCGACAAAGCCCTCAAAGATCTGCTGGCCGCTGACCTTACAAACCTGAAGATCGTAAATGAGGGCTGGTATGTGGAGTATAAGAGTGATCTCGTAAACGCTAGGGCACTCGCGAAAGCTGTGTCGGCATTCGCGAACACATATGGCGGCTGGTTGTTCCTTGGAGTGAAAGAACAATGCAAGGACAATCCCGTAGCGGGTGAGTTCCCAGGCATTTCTGCAATAGAGTTGGATGGTGCACTGCAGCGCCTACGCCAGTCGGCTGCTGAGTACCTCAACCCGACTCCGCTATTCGAGACGAAGGTTTTGCGGGGACCTTGCGTTGAGATCGGGCTGGCCGAAGGTACATCAGTTGTCGTAATCGAAATTCCGCAGAGCCACACCGCGCCACATGTTCATAAAGATGGACGCATCTACAGACGAGTAGCGGATGGATCGGAGCCCAAGCCTGAAACAGACCGGTTCGTCCTCGATCAGCTCTGGAGTCGTGCTAATCCTATACGCAAACAGACGCGCAAATGGGTAAAACGAGACCCCGAATTCTCTGAGGCTGAAGGGAAGGTACCGTATGTGCGCTTGATGTTCTGCGTGGACCCCTGGTGTCAACGCGTTCCCTGGCTCAGCGCACCGATACCTGAGATCAGAAGTGTTCTGACGAGTCACGATACTGATATCCCGTCGATCACATTCGATACGGTCCACACCACGTCGGAGGGATTCATCGCCCGTCAGGTGCAAGGTAACGATCCTCATAATTTCGTGTTGACCTGGAAAATGCAGCGTTCCATGTCATGCGACATCGTGTTTCCATTGCCGCTCTACACCCCCTACGACCTCGATGATCTATTCACCGATCTCGACGGTTATGACCATGTTTCCTGCTTCATCGACATTCTCAAGGAGCGAGCGCACAATCAGCCGCGGATTGCGGATCTGAACATCATGATGAACCTGCTGATTAGCATCATCTCCAAATATCGGCGCCTGTTGAAGCTCGCTGCCACGGAATGGGATTTTTACTTCAAGGCACGTGTGCTGAATGCCTGGCGTATAGTTCCCTTCGTTGATGCCCAAACAGTTCTGAAGGAGTTCGAAGCGCATGGTCTGCCAATGATTATGGAGAATACAGTCACGGCTCCAATGGGAGACGATCCTGCGTCATTTGCGCGAGTCAATGAACAGGATATCGAAGATAGTAAGCACGAAGAGAAGATCGTCAGCGTGTTGCAGGCAATCGATGTGTTTGCGCGGATCGCGCCATCGTTTGGCGTGCCGATCTTCGTCAAAGATGAGGCTCAGGCCGACTCGACGATGTACCCGTATCCCGAGTTGCAGGCTGCCGGAACCAGGGCGATGACAGTTCAGCAGAATCGAAACAAACGACTTTCTCTGATGTCCTGAATATTCCGAGGTGAGGGCGATATGACAATTATTGACACCCGCAGAATATAGTGTCGTTTTCGGGCACAGGGAATGCCTCGCTGAAACGGTCGCAGCGCCTTGTGCCCCTACACAGTATTGCGCGAGCATCAATAATCGAGAATTACAATTCAGGCCGTCATTTTTGCAAACTAGTGTTCTGCTTTCCTGTTTGCCACCAACTCGATCAGCCAGTACTTGTCGCACTTGGGGATGTCGAGCAGTGCAACGTGATCGACGATGAACTGCCGCACTCATTGCGCTGAATGAACCATTCACCCTCACTTGCGACCTGCTTGCCTGGCTTATAGGTGGGTAGCCATTGCGCTCGTAGAATGCCTCGCTTGATCAAACCCAAGAACATGTTGCGATGTACGACTATACCCTCAGCCAAGCCTCTGGCATTACAGTGAGGATCCTTTCCGCTATAGCAGCGAATTGCCCCCCCGACCGTACAGTCCAGAGCTTTGCATGGCGACGCACCGCACGTAGCATGGAATTGATGCCGGCCGCGCTGAAGAAGCCGCCCCGGGCCGCGGCGGAGATTCCCTCCCCGCCGGTCTTCGATCGCATCGTGACGGGCGACGCCCGGTTAGCAATGACTCACCTTCCCGCTGGTTGTGTCGATCTCAGCTTCTGGTCCCCTCCATACTTTGTCGGTAAGTCCTGGGAGCGAGGGCTGAGCTTCTGCGGCTGGCAAGAGCTTCTCCGCGATGTCCTGGTCAACCATGACCGCATTGTGCGCCCGGGCGGCTTCATCGCCGTCAACATCGGCGACATCCTCTGCTTTCCGGACGGGTCGATGCCGAGGCTTCAGGCCGACAACGTCCGCCGCAAGACGTCCCCCGTAACGAGGGAGCGTGTTCTCGAGACCGTCGAGCGGAACCCAACAGCCGGCCGAAGGCAGCTGGCTCGCGAGCTGGGTTGCAGCGAGCAGACCGTCCAGCGCCGGCTCGAGGGAAACAACGCGCGCGGCGGCCGCCGTGGCCACGCGACCAAGGTTAAGCTGACGGGATGCCTGCTGGAACGATAGGCGGAGGAAGCCGGCCTTTACCTGTATGACCGGCGGATCTGGCACAAAGACCCCTGCTGGGCGAACAGCCGCTGGCACTCGAGCTCGTATCGCGCTGTCGACGAGTTCGAGCACATCTATGTCTTCTGGAAGCCGGGAGTCACGGAATTTGACCGGCACCGTCTGCGAGCGGAGGAGTGGGCCGAGTGGGGCTCGCGAGGGGTTTGGAGAATCCGGTCAGTACGCCAAAACGGTCGTCATGAGGCGGAGTTCCCGGAGGAACTCGCCGAGCGCGTGATTCGCCTGTACTCACCCGCAGGTGGACTGGTCTTGGACCCCTTCGTCGGCACTGGCACGACGACACGCACCGCGAGGCGGCTAGGGCGGCGGTGGTACGGCATCGAGATCGATCCTCGACATGCCGCTCTCGCCCTGAGACGAACCCTCGGTGACTGACCGCCGCGCCGGCGCGGCGGCTTTCGCGATAACTATCGTTTCCGCAACTCTACCCGTAATATCGTGTAAGCGCCTCCTTCAGCAAGGCAGGGGCTGTGGACAGGGTGACCTGCCAAGTGCCGTCCATCGCCTTCATAATCATCTTCGCTATCCACGACTTTACGTTCTTGCCGAACTGCTCTTGCGGCTGATCGCCGTCTTGATCGATGGCGGTTTCAAGCTCCGAAAGCGAGTCGTTATCGAGGCCGATGCTGCGCAAGTAAGCGATGAGGGACTGTGTATCCCTTGTGGCTACTTCCTGTGTGACCCTTTGGGTGAACTCTGTGCCTGTCGCGACGACATTCTGTCCTCCGTGAATGATGGTTTGAAATAAGTATTGGACCTTGTCGCTGGGGACGGAGCGGATTGCACCCTCCGACTCCAGCACTTCAGGATCAATCTCCTGCAGTTCAAGGAGGAAATCGAGAAGACGGTTGCGAACTTGGTCAAGAATACCGTCCACCTGGCTTTTGGTGATTGGCTTCCATGCCTCCACGAGCACACATCCATCCGCCATCGGCACATGTTCGCGGGCGAGCATTACCATCTCAGGAGGCCACGCGAAACGGAGCCCGTCATTCTTTGCTAGCTGAGCTGCAGAAGACTCAAGTTCCTTAATGCCGAGCGTAAACAGATTGCTCTCGGCGAACTCGCGAATGATATCTGGGAGGAGGGCAACGGGAATTGGGAAGTTTTTGACTACCCTGCCAAAGGGTCCAGAAAATGTTCCGAGGTTAAGTGGAGCAAACTTGCGGTAGTCCGGAAGGGCGTCAGCGCTATCATAGCCCCTAAGCTCGGCGTCAATCCATCGCTTAAACTCCTTATTTTTGAGCTGGCTGGCAAGAATCTTCGCCTTCCGCAGGATGTCAGAGATGGGAACCCCGGAGTCGACAACCTCCTTTTGGAGTTGCGCGACAAGTGAGCCCTTGTCCTTACCAAACATTCAGTAAGTATATCCCGCCATTCCCTCGTTAAACATGCAGAGAACGGTCAGCCTAGCCTCTGCGCCACCTCCTCCGAGGCCATAACACCCCCGGATTCGGTGCACGCGCGGCCACTTCGTGAGCTTGCAACATCACACGCATTCGGCCAGATCGTCCACTTGGCGATGACGCCGGCGTACGGATCCGACCAGCTTCGGCCACAGAGTCTTAGTTGCAGTAATGATCCTTTCTGCGACGTCGCAGCCGGAAGCCTCCTGGAACGCCGCAAGTCCCTCGTTCTCAAAGCACAAAACCTAGTGGTGATACAATTGGCTTTCAGAATGTTCCGGGCGGTATGTGCGAATGCGGATCGGTTACTCTCGAGTCTCCACCGTTGACCAGGACCCCGAATTGCAGATCCGCGCGCTCGAAGACGCCCACTGCGATCGCATCTACACCGATCACGCTTCCGGCAACGCCCGTAAGCGCCCCGAGCTCGACCGCCTCTTCGAGACCCTTCGCGCCGGCGACACGCTCGTTGTCTGGCGCTTCGATCGGCTCGGCCGCAGTGTTTCCCACCTCGTGCAGCTCATAGAGCAGTTGCACGCCAAGCAGATCGAGTTGACCAGCCTCACCGAAGGCATCGACACCAAGACCCCCATCGGAGAGGCCATGTTCACCATCTTCGCCGCCGTCGCTCAGATGGAGCGCCAGCTCAACTCCGAACGCACCCGCGCCGGCATCGCCAAGCACCGCAAGAACAAGAACCGCTGGGGCGCCTCGTCGAAGTTTCACGATCCCGACACCGTCAAGCTCGCGATGTCGCTACTCCGCGACGGCGGTCTTTCCAAACCGCAGATCGCACGCCAGATCGGCGTGTGCACTTCTACCCTGTACCGCTGGTTTCCGAGTGGCGACCCCGACAATTTCCAGAAGACCCCCACCTTCCACCGCAGACAGCGCCAGAAAGCTCGACGATGAAACTTTCCGATGCTTGCGATGCCTACCTTCAGGACATGGAGGCTAGGCATCTTCGGCCTTCTACTAGAAAAAGCTATCGGTCTTTTTTTCGTGCGTGGCGAGCTTACGCTGTCGAACATGGGCTCCCCGAGCTTGAGAGCTTCGACCAGGCCGAGATGCGCGCCTGGCGTGATTCCTGGGTATGTAAACCTGGCACTCAAATAAAACGACTCCAGCAGTTGAAGGCCTTCTTTTCTCACGCCATGCAAGTCGGCTGGATCGAGGCTTCTCCCATGTCAGGACTGAAGCCTCCCCGCTCCCGTTCGAAGCCCGTCATGCCTTTATCGAGGGAAGAGTTTCGAGCTCTCATTGCCGCCTCGGTCGCGAAACCGAAGGAGCAGGCGCTGCTGTTTCTGATGAGATTCTCTGGCCTCTCGATCATTGACGCCGTGACTCTACGCCGCGACGCCATCAGAGGCAACGAACTTACCTTGCGGCGGGCCAAGAGCGGTGAGCTCGTCATGCTCTATATCCCCGATCTGGTGATCGTTTCCCTGGAGCGGATCAAGCGACCCGGACACATGTATTTCTTTTGGACAGGGTCCTCACAGCCTGACACGGTGGCCAACTACTGGCGGCTCCGACTGAATCGCATCGCCCGCAAAGCGGGAGTCAAGGACTTCAGGACTCATCGCCTTCGACACACTTTCGCAGTCGAAGCACTTATCGCCGACGTAGACATAAGGGACGTTAGCACGCTGCTGGGACACAGCAGCGTGAACACCACGGAGCGCGACTATGCTCAGTGGAACTTGGCCCAACGTGATCGGCTCTTTCGGATCACGCGGGGAATTTACGAATGCAACCCGTCGCTTCTCGTATTCGATGGGTGCATTCCTCGGAAAAACATAACGGGGGCCGTTGGCGCGGCCCCCGTTAAACGCTCCGCATAGAAGCCTATACGAAGCTCATCCATCAATCGCTGATGGTGAGTGTAGCATGTAAGTGGTTCAGCATCAACCCCAGGCACGTCTCACCGGACTATCCCGACGGTTACTGGCCCGCCTCCGTCGAGCCGCCCTCGGCCGAGGCCTGGGACAGCAGCATGCATCTCTTCACGGCCGACCTCAGCCGGATGAAGGCTCTTGTCGAGGGCCGCTCGCTTGACTTGTTCGCCCCTTTTTCTCACGGTTCCGGGCAGACCCTGCTGCGCGAAGCCATGCTGCTCGCTGATCACAACGCCTACCATTTGGGTCAGTTGGTGGTTCTCAGGCGGCTGCTCGGCGCCTGGTATTGATATTGCGGCCGATTGGCTCAAAGCCGACCCTATCGGGGAGACCCAAGGCGGTATTCGCATCTCCCCATAGACCGGATTCTCTCTGTTTTCGTTTGGTTCTGCTGACTGTCCAGGAGTCGGAAATCAAGATTCACCGTGACGAGGCTTCCAAGAAGGCCTTATCCTGCATTTCTCATCACCCAACGGTAGAAGCACGCCATACGACCGCCATGACTTCGTTGCGCTTGCTTGCCGTGCTCGACGTACTGTTCAAGTACGCCTGCGCGCGCCTTTTTCCTCCGCCCGACTCGCGCCTCGTCCTGACGGCCCTCTCACGTACTTCGCCTCGCCACGTGGTGAGAAATGCAGGCTATTCCAGGGATCTGGCCTCGCTGGTGTGGTACCGTTCTGTTCTCTCGATCCAGTAGCGATTCAAGGCCGATCAGGAAACGGTCGCGTGCTTCCTGACCCCATGAGCGCCATCGCCGGACTCACCCATTGGGGCTCATCGGTCCGAGCCCTCCATCTATGGAGTACCAGTCCTGGCGGGAAGTCAGCCTACGAGAACATGTAGAGCGGTTCTGCGGTGCTCACCGTGCTCACAGCCACGCCGCCTTCCCCCTCGTCTTCCTCATCTTCCTTCTTGAAGGGGCGGTAGTACATACCATCTTCACCGAGGAAGATTACGAGGTCGGCAGGCCTTGCCAGAGCACCCTGGATCAAAGTTTCCGACAAAGGATCCTCGATGTATTTCTGTAGGGCTCGTCGCAGTGGCCGCGCGCCGTAACTGCGGTCGCCGCAGGTCTTTTCGAGGATGTACCGCGCGGCGTCTTCGGCCAGTCGGATGTGAATCTGCTTGCGTCCCAGGTTCTCGTTAATCTGCCCGACCATCATCTCGATGATCTCCAGCAGATCGGCGTCTGAAAGCGATTCAAAAATGATCGTCTCGTCGATGCGATTCAGGAACTCGGGATTGAACACCCGCTTGACCTCGTTCATTACCTCAGACTCGGCTTTGTTGTTCTCGGCGTCGCCCGAGCCGCCGGCGAAACCCATTCGCCTCTCCTTCTGGAGATAACGCGCACCGATGTTCGAGGTCATGATGATGATCGTGTTCTTGAAGTCGACGGTATTGCCGAGCCCATCAGTCAACTGCCCCTCTTCGAACACTTGCAGGAGGATGTTGAACAAATCGGGGTGCGCCTTCTCGATCTCATCGAGCAGGATGATGGAATAGGGCGCCCGCTTCACCCGCTCGGTGAGTTGTCCGCCTTCTTCGTATCCCACGTAACCCGGAGGCGAGCCGATCAGCTTCGACACGGAATGCTTCTCCATGAACTCCGACATGTCGAAACGGATCAGAGCCTTCTCGCTTGCGAATAGAAACTCGGCGAGTGCGCGGGCAACTTCGGTCTTGCCCACGCCCGTCGGCCCGAGAAACAGGAACGATCCGGCTGGACGGTTGGCCGACTTCAGGCCGGCTCGCGAACGGCGAATCGCCCGAGCCAGCGCCGAAATCGCCGAATTCTGGCTGACGACACGCTTATGCAACTCCTCCTCAATCCGCAGGAGCTTGGCCATCTCCTCTTCCTTGATCGAGGTCATCGGAATACCGGTCCAGCTCGCTACGACTTTCTCGATGTCTTCTTTCGTAACACTGGCGGTCACCGTTTCATCCAGGTTGTACTTGCTGCGCAGCGCCCGCATGTTCTCGCGTTCTTTGCGTTCCTCATCGGAATAGAAGCGGGCCTTCTCGAACTCGTGGTTGGCGATCGCGTTCTCCATGCGATGCACGATGAACTTGACTCGCTTGTGGACCTCCGCGATTTCCTCCGGCATCGTCGTTTGCCGAAGCTTCACGTGCGCGCCGGCTTCATCGATAAGGTCGATGGCCTTATCTGGCAGGAAGCGGTCCGGGATGTAGCGGCTTGACGTGAACACCGAAGCTTCCACTGCGTCATCGGTGTAGCCGACCGCATGAAATTTCTCATAGCGATCCTTGATCCCGAAGACCACCCGAACAGCTTCTTCCTCTGTCGGCGGTTTTACCTTGACGGCCTGGAAACGGCGTTCGAGTGACCGATCCTTCTCGATGGACTTCCGGAACTCGCCCGGGGTTGTCGCACCGATGCATTGAATCTCTCCGCGAGAAAGGGCCGGCTTGAGGATGTTCGCCGCGTCCAGAGATCCTTCGGCAGAACCGGCGCCCACCAGAGTGTGCAACTCGTCGATGAAGATGATCGCGTTCTGATTCTCCATCAACTCTTTCATGATGGTTTTCAGACGTTCTTCGAACTGTCCGCGGTACTTGGTTCCCGCCACGATCAACGACAGGTCGAGCGCCAGAACTCGCTTCTCGGACAAGAAAGACGGAACATCGCCGTCAGCGATCTTTTGGGCCAGACCTTCGACAATCGCGGTCTTGCCGACGCCCGGTTCGCCGATCAGAACCGGGTTGTTCTTCGTCCGGCGGCAGAGGATCTGGACCAGTCGTTCCAGTTCGGTCTCGCGGCCAATCAGCGGGTCGAGCGTGCTGTCGACCGCCGCCTGTGTCAAATCGCGACTGAATTCCGCCAGCAGCGAACTCTCTTTCGGACGGCTCGACAGCAGTTTTTCCGATTGCGAGCGGGTCAGTTCCTCACGAATCGTGGCCAAACGCAGGCCGCGTTCATGAAGAATCTCAGCGGCGAAACACTTCTCCTCCCGCAGCAAGCCCAATAGAAAATGCTCTGTGCCGATGTGTTTGTGGGAGAGTCGTTCGGCCTCTTCCGCTGCGTAGGCCAACACCCGCTTACACTCATGGCTCAGCGGTAGATCTACCGAAGTGGAGACTTTTTCGCGGATCGTCGTGTGGGCTTCGATCTGTTTGCGGATGGACTCGACGGCGGCGTGCGAGCGAAGAAAACGGTTGGCGAGGGCTTTGTCTTCCCGGATCAATCCCAGCAGTAAGTGCTCGGTCTCGATGTAGGGGCTTCCGAACTGGCTCGCCTCGTAGCGCGCGAAGAAAATTACCCGCCTCGCCTTCTCCGTGTATCGCTCAAACATGAAGCACCGCGCCGGACGGACCTTCGATGAATTCTCTCCATGATATCAGCCTTCTTTGATGGGTAGGTCCGTTTGAAGACTGATTCTGTTGCATCCAAAGTACGAAAGGGCGGCTCCCGAGCCGTTGCCGAGGGCTACTTTTCCTGTGGCATGACACGGCCTGCCTCGATTCTCAGGATCCGGTCGCAGCGACCGGCGAAGGTTAGATTATGGGTCGCCACAATGACGGTCAAGTCGTGGGAGGCAGGCAGCGCCAGAACAATGTCCATGATTCCTTGCGCCGTGCCGACATCGAGATTCCCGGTAGGTTCGTCAGCCAACAGTAGTCGAGGCGAGGTCACCAGCGAACGCGCCAGGGCCACCCGTTGCTGCTCGCCACCCGACAGCTCGCCTGCCTGATGATGGGCCCTGTCAGCCAGCCCCACCTCATCGAGCCATCGCCATGCCGCCTTCTCGGCATCAGCGCGGTTCACCTCACCGATGAGCAACGGCATCATCACGTTCTCGAGGGCAGAGAATTCCGGCAGCAGATGATAGTTCTGCCAGACATAGCCGATCGAAGTGTTACGAAACTCTGCCAATTCCGTCTCGGATCTTTGCGAGAGGGGCTTCGTGTCGAAGTAGATTTCTCCCGAAGTCATGTTGTCGAGCGCTCCCAGCAGATACAGCAATGTCGTCTTGCCGGCGCCCGACTCTCCGACCAGCGCGACGCTCTCACCCGAGCTCAACTCGAAGTTGGCGTCGTCGATGACGACGAGGTCGATGTCCCCTGACCGGAAAACCTTGCGAAGATTCTCAACGCAAACAAGCGGGGGCCCTATTCCCTTGGAGCCGTCGTCTCCAGGAGTGCGTTGCGGCGGGTTCACAGCAGCAACAACCCTCGAATCTCTTCGACGATCTGCTTCGGTTCCGAGTTTTCGCTATCGATCGTGAAGTCCGCTTGGGCGTAGCTCTGCTTCCGCTCGCGGTACAGCGCCTCGAAGCGTTCACGGTCCCGCGCCAGCGGCCGATTGTTTTCGCTCGAAACCCGCTCCCAGAGCTGGCGTACCGGGCTTTTCAGCCATATCGACACCCCTGCCGTTGCAATCTTCAGTCGATTCGGCTTCTGCGCAAACGCGCCGCCGCCGAGCGCGACCACGCGAGCCATGCCCATGCGTGCTTTCCTGATCTGCTCAACGAGCGCCTTTTGTTCCATGACGCGAAATACCGGCTCTCCAAATCTATCGAAAATCTCGGTGATCTTCGAACCCGCCTCCCGCTCGATCTCGTCATCAAGATCGACAAAATCCCATTTGAGCGTACCCGCCAGGGAACGGCCCACGGTCGACTTGCCACACCCCATGAAGCCGACGAGGTATAGAGCCGGCGAGCCCTTGAGCTTCACATGCATCTACGCATTCTCCACTGACTCGCTGCTCAGCCTCACACGACCCGCCATGCGGCCGAACAACAAGCCGGGCATCAGTCTTGCGACACCTACCAGCAGCCAACCGATGCGTGGCGTCACGACCATTCGCTTGCCCCGGCCCAAGCCATTCAGAGTGGCCAGCGCACACTCCTCTGCGCTGATCGTGAAATACTTCTTGCCGGGGACCTTCGACGGCGCTCTACCGAGCAGGATGTTGCTTCCGAAAGGCGTATCGACGTATCCCGGGCACACGCTCATGACGTGGATTCCCTTGCGGCGCAGTTCCATCCACAGGCCGTCCGAGAACGCGTTCAGCGCATACTTCGACGCGCTGTAGAGATTCAGGTTCGGCACGGGGATCTTGCCCGCGATCGAGCTTACGTTCACCACCGCGCCCCCTGGCGGGATCAGAGGAACAAGCCGTCTGGTCAGTTCCACCGGAGCGAACAGGTTCAATGCAAAGAGCTGCCGTACGGTCTCGGGCGGGGATTCGATAGCTGCTTTGTGGAGACCGACCCCGGCGTTATTGACGAGCAGGTCCACTCGCTGCACACGCCGTTCGACTTCATCGGCCAAGCCCTCCAGGGCAGCCGGGTCGCAGAGATCGGCGGCGATCACGATGCTCTCCGCCGGCGCGATCTCACGAGCGACGGCTTCGAGTGCGGCCTGTCTGCGGGCTGTCAGAATCACCCGGGCTCCGCGCGCCGCAAGCTGCCGGGAAAGTGCTCTGCCGATGCCCGATGACGCCCCGGTGACCAGCGCCGTCTTGCCCGCGAAGTCGTTCATGATTTGTGCGCCGGCAGGAGGGAAGCCATAATGTAGCATGGCCGGCAGGGCGCTGCTTCCACTATTTCCGCTCCAGGTGGTTCTCTTCCCGGCGGCGCAGCTCCCCCTTCATATCTTCGAGCCTCGTTACCGGGAAATGGTCGGTAAGGCGATCGCTCAGAAGTCCGAGTTCGGAGTGATCTTCGCCGAAGAGACCACGGTTTCTTCGATTGGCTGCACGGCCCTGGTCGAACAAGTGACCAAGCGCTACGAAGACGGCCGCTTCGATATCATGACCCGGGGCCGGCAACGCTTTCGCGCGCTCGAGCTGGACCAGGAGAAGGACTATCTCAGGGCCAGGATTGATTTCTTCCAGGACGAAACAGCGGAGTCGGCGCCGCGGAGCGTCGTCGAAGAAGCCAGGCATCTGGCCTATGAAGTCGCGCAAACCCTCAACGCCACGCTGCCCGAAGATCTCGTCGTCGACGAGCCCCAGGCCAGTTTTGCCTTGGCCGCCGCACTGCCTCTTGAACTGAAGTTCAAACAGCAACTACTCGAGCAGCGTAGCGAGCCGCAGCGAATCCGCACGCTTGTCGACTATCTTGGCAAAGTCCTCGAGCGCGCCCGAACGACCCAACGGATGCAGAGTCTGGCAAGGACCAACGGCCACGGTGGCCGGGTCGTCGAGTGACGACTGCCCGAGAACGAGACGTTCGATGATCGCCTGGAGTGGCATGCGATCCATCACGAACCCGGCGCTCTGAGGGAGGCTGTCGAAAGGGACCGGGTCTATCGACGGCTGATCTCTTTGACTCAACGCACGGTTACAAACTCGCTCGAAGCCAGCAGCATTTGAGCATACTGCTTCCAGTCCGATTGGCTTTCATTCAGGAAGCCCCGCGCCGTTTTGAGCTCCTTCCTGGTGGGCGGGCGGGAGTAGAGGAGTTCGTAGGCCCTTTCGATGCGCGCTTTCATGTCCGGACCCACGTCCGACTGCAGGCGTTTCGCCAACACCTCGGCCTGTTGGATCACAAAGCTGTTGTTCAGGAAGAACAACCGCTGAAGCGGTCCTACGGTCACGCTTCGCACCGGAGCAGTGTCCTTGGGGTCCGGAAAGTTGAACAACGTCAGCATGCGGTCCGGCAAGGTTCGGTTGATGCTGCCATAGACTGCGCGCCGGTGGTTCTTGTCGGCAAGCGGCTCGCTGGGGCCGCCCATGGCGGGATCAAGGTTTCCGGCTACGGCCAGCAGGGAATCGCGCAGGGCCTCGGCATCGAGCTGCTGCTTGGGCTCGAAGCGCCAGAAGTAGTGGTTGGCGGCGTCTTTGTCGTAGTTCCTCTCGATAATCTCCGAGCTCAGCCGGTAGGTTGCCGACAGCATGATTTCGCGATGAATCGCTTTCATTGACCATCCCGACGCCACAAACCGCGCCGCCAGATAGTCGAGCAACAGCGGGTGCGTCGGGCGTTCGCCAAGCCGTCCGAAATTGCTCGGCGACGCCACAATGCCGCGGCCGAAATGGTATTGCCAGATACGGTTTACCATCACGCGCGCCGTCAGCGGATTCTCCTTGTTCGCGATTGCTTCCGCAAGCTGTAAACGCCCGCTGCCGTTGTTGAAAGCGGGCGGCTCGCCTTGGCTCAGAATCCGCAGCCAGCGACGCGGCGCGATCGGACCCAGATTGTCCTTTTCGCCACGAATACGAACGTTGATGTCTTTCGGCTCGTCGGCTTCGCGGTAGGAGTGAATGAAGGGATACTGCTCCGGAACCTCTTCCTCCAAGGCCTTCAGCTCGGCTTCAAGGCGTTCGAGGTGCGCCACCCAGGCCGTGTTGAGAAAGCGCTTGATGCCCTTCGCATCACGGTGATAGATGCCCTCGGGGTACGCCATCGCAGCCCGGCGGTACTTCTTGTATGCCAGGTCTCGCCACAGATACCATTTCGTCGGCTCCATGAAATCGAGATTCGTATTGAGCAGCGTCCTCTGGTCGCGGGAGCCTTTCGCCCCCCCGAGCCGGACGTAGTTGACGTCGTCGACTTCCCGCTTCTCCTTGTGGATGGCGAGGACCAACTTCTGCACCTCCGCCGAACGCTGCTTGACAAGATCCAGGCTCGCATCTTCGCTGAGCACCTTCTTCCAGTCATCCAGGTAACCGTGGTCGTGGGTTTCCTTGTCGAGATAGGTGATCCAGCGCTCCAGCGTTTCCCGATCCAAGCCGGCCCCTTCCGCCACTGCCACCGGATCTTTTCCACGGTGCCGCACTCGCCAGGAGGAGACGAGATAGTCCTCCGTTTGCGTCATCGAGATGTCGATGAGTTGGTCGGTGACCTTCTTCAAGAAGGCGTCCGTCTCGATTTTCTTTACCTTGACTCGCTCCTGGGCCTCTTTGCGCGCGGCGACCACGTTGTCGTCGACCAGCGGGAACTCATTTTTCTCGGTGCTCGAGAAGACACCTTGCAGCGAATAGAAGTCCTTCGTCGGGATCGGGTCGTATTTGTGGTCGTGGCACTGCGCGCAGCCCAACGTGAGCCCGAGCAACACGCGCCCGGTAACATCGACGCGATCGTCATCGCGTTTGCCGAGCGCATGGAAGCCCAGCGCCGGCAGCAACTCCTCCCGGTCACCGCCGGGCATCAAGTCGGCGGCCAGTTGCGCTTTGATGAAGCGGTCGTAGGGCATATCGTCGTTGAAGGCCTTGATTACCCAGTCTCGGTAGCGGTAGGCGAAAGGGAACGGAGTGTCCTCGAATGCGGAGGACATGCCCTCGCCGTAGCGCGCCAGGTCCAGCCAATAACGGCCCCAACGCTCTCCGTATCGAGGCGAGTCGAGCAACCTCTCGACGACTGCCGCAAAGGCTTGCGGAGAATCATCCGCCGCGAAAGCCGCGACTTCCTCGGGTGTCGGCGGAAGTCCGATAAGATCGAATGTCGCCCGCCGAATCAGCACGCGTTTCTCCGCGGGCGCTACAGGCCGCAACCCATCGGCCTCCATTCGGGCGAGGACAAATCGGTCCACCGCGGTGCGAGGCCATTGCCGATCGTCGATGTCCGGCAGATCAGGCTTGCGTACCGGCTGGAACGACCAGAACTCTCGAAATTCCGGCCGGATGACGTATTCGTCCTCCGTCTGCTCCCTGGAAACTGCGAGTTGGGGCTCTGGCCACACCGCTCCATCGTTGATCCACTTCCGCAGGTCGGCGATCTGTTCCTCGCTGAGCTTCTCGGCTGGCGGCATCTTGAGTTCCGCGTGCGTGCGCGAAACCGCCTGAAACAGGAGACTCGTTTCGGCTTCGCCGGGCACGATAGCAGGCCCCCTGCCACCGCCTTCGAGAAGGTGCTCGCGGGCATCGAGACGCAAACCGCCCATTCGGGTTTCCGTGTGACAGGTGTAGCAATTCTTCGCGAGCAGCGGTCGCACGCGGGTCTCGAAAAAATCTTCCCCGGCTTGGTTAGCAGGAGCGCCCGAGGTGAATATGACCAACAGGACGAAAAGACAGGGACCGCGCATGGGGAAATTCATGTTCAGTATAGTTGCCGAGGGCAGTTTGCGGACCGTTCCGCAGCGGTTTCTCCTGACAAGCCGTGGCGCCGCAGGCGATGGGTGCTTCTCACCCTCGACCGCAGTGCGATTCGTCTCTGCCCCCGGAGTGCTCCCGGATTCATGTGCACGAAGAATATCCCGAATGCGTCGATTCCTATGTGAGCCATGCTCGCTTGGGATTGGTGTGTATGCTGGGGCTCTTGCTGGCCCTGCCGTGCCTTGGTGCTGATGCCGGGTCCTTTTTGAAGCAAGCCCGCAAAGCCGAGAAAGCCGGCGACGACGTCTCCGCGTTTCTGTTCTACATGCAAGCGAGGGCCCGGGAACCGGCGAACCGCCGGTTCGTTTGGGCCGCGGAAGCCGTTCGGCGGCGCGCAGCGCAGACATTGGCGGGGCTTGGCAATCTCGCCGCGGCACAGAAGCTCGACCCGGCGGACCCCTATCTCTCAGGATTCGGAGCCGACCGGGGTGGCGAGTTCCTTGGCCACGCCATCAAGCAACCTCGTCCGTTGAAGGCCTCGGTGGAGCTCAAGCCCGAGAACAAGACTGCCGATTTCCGCGTACGGGACTCGATGCGTGAGGTCTACAAGGAAGTCGCCGGGTCTTTTGGACTTGCGGTCGCGTTCGATCTTGATTTCGCCGGAGACGAAGAGGTCCGCTTCGAACTCGATGGCGCCGACTTCTACGAAACGATCCATGCCCTGATCGATGTGACCGACACGATCGTCATCCCCGTTCACGCCGGGCTTTTCCTTGTGGCCGAGGATTCGCAGGCCAATCGGAGGCAGCTCGAGCCCGTGGCGACCGCCGTGATCCCCATCACGGAGCCGATCACGGCGCAGGACGCCGACGAATTGGCCAAGGCTGTCCAGCAGACGCTGAATATCCGGCGCCTGTTCGTCGACACGACGCGGCGTCAGGTGCTCGTCCGGGACACGGTTCGCAACGTGCAACTCGCCGAAGCCCTCTACCATCATCTCGCTCATCCTCGCGCCGAGGTGGTGATCGATGTCGATCTGATCACGGCGGCGGATTCATCGGAGACGACCACCGGCTTCCAACTTCCAACGTCTTTCCCGGTGACGAACTTCAGCACGATCTTTTGGAACACACCCCGCGAAATCAGCCGCCTGGCGCCGCTGCTCGGCATGGGAGGCGGACAGACGGTCTTCGGCATCGCCATCGGAAGCGCCTCCCTGCTGGCGCAGAAGATGGAATCATCGGGCCGCGTCTTCACCGGTTTCTCCTTGCGTTCGACGAACGGAATGCCGGCCAGCTTCCTGGTTGGAGAACAGTTTCCGATCATCAATGCCCGCTTTTCGGCTCCTCTGATCACCGACGAGATCGGTGACTCGATCAACCGGGGCACTTTCCGGGAGCCGATCCCGTCGTTCACGTTCGAAGACCTCGGTTTGACGTTCGAAGTGACGCCTCAGATTCACAGCGCGAAGGAGGTCTCACTCGAGATCAACATCGAGATCAAGCAATTGACCGGGGTCGCCGTGAACGACATCCCCATACTGTCTCATCGGCAAATGCGGACCTCGGCCCGGCTGCGTGACGGCGAAGCGGCTCTCATCTCCGGGTTGGCTGTTCTGGAAAGGCGCCGCACGAAAAGCGGTCTTGCCTTCTTCTCTCAAATTCCCTGGATCGGAAACGTCCTGAGCCGCAACTTCTTCGAGAGCAGTCAAGACCACTTGATCATCGCGATCCGTCCACGTGTCGTTCGGCTTCCGCCGGAGGAAATCGAGCCCAGCCTCACCTTGCGCGCGGGGCCCGAAGCGAGACCCCTGCCGGCCATTTGACCGGCTGTTGCACCGCGGGGACCAGCGTCCCGATCTTGGGATGGGGACAGCCATGAGCGGAAACCTGGCCTGAGGCGCAGGTGAGAAATGCGGGCAAGAACCCTATCGATCCGGCGAAGCTATGCAGGTTCGCAGTTCCCCGGTTCTGGCTTCCACGAACGGTTAGCTAAAAGGTCAACGCCTGCGGATTTGCGAAGATACACTTTCGCATGTCGTTCATGATCGACGAGATCGTGCAGCAGCCCGACGCGCTCGAACGCACTTTGCGCAAGGAACTTCCTCGGGTCGAAGCGTTTCGGCGGCGGCTCTCCCATCTGTCCATCGACTTCGTGAGCCTGGCCGCGCGAGGAACGTCGGACAACGCGGCTCTTTTCGGACGTTATCTCATCGAGATCTCAACCGGCCTGCCCGCAACGCTCGCCGCCCCTTCGGTGACTACCCTGTACGGTGTCCGGCACCGATGGAAAAACACGCTCGTCATCGCGCTTTCCCAATCGGGGGAGTCCACCGATACCAATCTGTATGTCCAGGCAGCCCGCGAGGCGGGGGCGCTGACCGTCGGGATTACGAATGAGAGCACCAGTTCGCTAACCCGCATGGTCGACGAGGTCTTTTTCGTTCATGCCGGGCGCGAGAAGAGCGTAGCCGCCACCAAGACCTATACGGGTCAGCTACTGGTGCTGTACTTGCTCGCGTACGCTCTCGGGGCGCCGATCCCTCCCAAGAGCCTGGAGCGGTTGCCCGAGCTCGCGCGGCGAGCGCTGCGAACCAGGAAGCAGGTCGCCGCGCTTTCCGAGCGGTACCGCTCGATGAACCAGGCCGTCGTCGTTGGCCGCGGATTGAACTACGCCAACGCTTTCGAGCTGTCACTGAAGATGATGGAGACTTGCTATGTCGTGGCCGAGCGGTTCTCCGGCGCGGACTTCCTGCACGGCCCCATCGCACTCGTCGAGCGCGCCTTCCCGGTCTTTGTCTTCTCGCCCCCGGGTCCGACCAGTGGAACGACCCTCGACATACTGCGGCGCCTGAGAGATCTCGAGGCCGAGACCATCGTGATCGGAGAGGCGACGGACGCCGCGATGCGTTCCATCAGCGTGCCCGTCACGGGCCGTGTTCCGGCGGGTTGCCCCCGGGATCTGCTGACGCCCATCCCCTACATCATCCCGGCGCAACTCTTCTGCGCGTTCCTGGCCGAACAGAAGGGTCTCGACCCGGACCATCCCCGGACTCTGACCAAGGTGACGCGAACGATCTGAAATCCTGAAGCGAAGACCGCCGCCTCACGCGAACGATGTTTGCGTCATGGTGCCCGGGGTGGGACTCGAACCCACACGTCCCGAAGGACAGAGGATTTTAAGTCCTCTGCGTCTGCCGATTTCGCCACCCGGGCATCGCTTGCGATCGGCTTCCGGCTTCCTTCCGCTGCGCTCATCTTATCTTCCGGAGCCAGGCGCCAGAGGAAAAAGGACTGCGCAGCCTGGGGAATCGCCGTTCGAGAGCCTTACGACAGCCCTGAGAGACTAAACGAGGATGTCGTTGACGACCTTACCGTGAACGTCCGTCAAGCGGAAGTCACGGCCCTGGAAACGATGAGTCAGCCTGGTGTGATCGATGCCGAGCAGGTGGAGAATCGTAGCGTGCAGGTCGTGGACGTGGACAACGTTGTCGACGGAGGCGTAGCCCAGCTCGTCCGTGGCGCCGTAGCTGAAACCGGGTTTGACGCCGCCCCCTGCCATCCACATCGAGAAACCCTTGATGTGGTGGTCGCGTCCGGCTTTCGATCGGTCGCCTTGCGACATCGGCGTTCGACCGAACTCGCCGCACCAGAGGATCAATGTCTCGTCGAGCAACCCGCGCTGTTTGAGGTCTTTGACCAGCGCCGCTGAACCTCGATCGACGAGGCCGCAGGTTTCCTTGATGCCGTTCTTGATATCGCCGTGATGGTCCCAGCCGCGATGGTAGAGATGGATGAAGCGCACGCCGCGTTCGGCCAAGCGCCGGGCCAGCAAACAATTGGAGGCATAGGAGCCATCGTCGCCCGTCGCACCGTACATGTCGAGGACGTGCTGCGGCTCGTTCGAGAAGTCCACCAGTTCGGGTACGCTCATCTGCATCCGGAACGCCAACTCGTATTGCGCGATGCGGGTAGAGATTTCGGGGTCGTCGATCATCTCGCCTTGAATGCGGTTGAGCTTGCCGACCGCATCGATCAGGCCCGATTGGTTGTCACGGCTCACGCCCGGGGGATTGCGCACGTACGACACCGGTTCACCGCCGGACTGGAACTTTACGCCCTGATAGCGGCTCGGCAGGAAACCGCTGTGCCACTGGCGCGCGGCGATAGGCTGCGACTGAGCCCCGCCCTCCGAGGTCAGCACGACAAAGCCCGGCAAATCCTCCGACTCGCTGCCCAAACCGTACGTGATCCATGAGCCCATGCTGGGCCGCCCGGCGGAGCGAAAGCCCGTGTTCATGAAGGTGTGGGCGGTGTCGTGGTTGATTTGCTCTGTCACCATCGATCGGATGATGCAAATGTCATCGGCGATCCCGCCGATGTGCGGCAGCGTGCTCGTCATGTGCTGGCCGGATTGGCCGTACTTCTTGAACGGATGCTGCGGTGCGAGAATGCGCAGCTCCTTGCCTTGGAGCTGCGCGATCTGCTGCCCCTTCGTGAACGATTCGGGCATGGGCTCGCCGTCACGGTCGACCAGCGCCTGCTTGTAGTCGAAGAGTTCCAGGTGCGCCGCGCCGCCTGCCTGGCAGAGGAAGATCACCCGCTTGATGGTTTGCGAGTGATCCGGAAAGCCGGAGATGCCGGGAGCCACCGCCGGCAGCTTCCCTTTGAACAGCGACGCAAGCGCCAGGCTTCCCAGGCCCATCGAAGCTCGGCCCAAGAACGCTCGGCGGGTTTCCCGCATATCCGTCATCAACATGTCCCTGACCTTGATCCTTATCTGAATCTCTTCGCGCCTCAGTAACGCATCACGAATTCGTGTTTGTTCATCACCGCGCGGGCCACTCCGGTCCAGGCGGCGAGCTCGACGGGATCGAGATCCGCCGGCACTCGCGCGAAACCGACGCTCAGCAAGCGGTGCGCTTGTTCAGGATCGCGCTTGAAGTCGGCCAACTGCGAAGCGACCAGTTGCCCGAGGGCTTCCTGCTCCTGAGCCACCGCCTTCCGGGAAACGGCCTGCTCGAAGGCGAAATCGATTCGGCCGGCCGAATCCGGGCGTCCCGATTGGAGAATCCGCGCAGCGAGGGCGCGCGCCGCCTCAACGTAGCTGGGGTCGTTGAGCATGACCAGCGATTGCAGCGGTGTGTTCGAGACGATCCGCTCGGCGGTGCATTCTTCGCGCGCCGGCGCGTCGAACGCCATCAGCGACGGATGCAGGAAGGTGCGCTGCCAATGCGTGTAGAGCCCACGCCGAAACTGGTTTTCGTTGTAGTCCGGCTCATACTCGCGCTTCGGGAAGTTGAGTTCCCGGTAGTATCCGGCCGGTTGGTATGGCCGCACGCTCGGACCGAACATCCTGCGATTCAGCAGCCCGCTCACGGCGAGCGCGTTGTCGCGGATGAACTCCGCATCGAGCCGCCGCATGTTCTGCCGGCCGTGATAGCGGTTGTCAGGGTCGCGCCGCCGCAACGCCTCACTCGGTTCGCTCGACCGGCGGTAGGTCTCCGACAGCACGATGGTGCGAATGACGTGCTTGACGTCCCAGCCGCTCTCCATGAACTCGACAGCGAGCCAATCGAGCAAATCCTGGTTGACCGGCGTTTCGCCCTGCGAGCCGAGATCGTCGAGCACCTTGGACAACCCGGTTCCGAAAAGCATCTTCCACATGCGGTTGACAAACACCCGCGCGGTCAGCGGATTCTCGCTGTCGACAAGCCAGTTCGCCAAATCGAGGCGGGTCAGCCGGTTCCCGTTGACGGGAATCTGTTCAAGGAAGTGAGGCGCCTGGGGCTCGACGATTTCGCCGGAATCATTCATCCAATCGCCGCGCGGCAGGATGCGGACTTCCCGTAACTCTTCACTGACCTCGGTGACGAGACATTCGTCCGCATGGTCAAGCAACTCCGCCCGGCGGCGCTCCAGCTTGCGGATCTCACGCCATGCGGAACTGCTCCTTGTCCACTGCCTGAACATCCGGCGAAGAGCTCTGTCTTGTTTCCCGGAGAGTTTCGCCTCCGTGCTCAGGGCCTGCCGGAGGTCTTCACCTGGGGGCAGTTCCGGGAAGTCCGAGTCCGTTACGGCGAGCCGGGAAAGCCCGGCTATCATCTTGGCGGCTCGTCCGTTGTAGGTCATCGTGAATTGCAGCTTCTGTCCGGCTCTCGACTGCAAGGGCCTGGCCAAGACCCACATGGCGCGCCGCGGACCTTCTTCCGCCAGGTCGCCCTGCCAACCGGACCGGGCGTTGCCGTCCAGGGTTTGACGCAGGTAGGAGTCCGTTCCCTGGCGGTCCGGCACGAGCGCACCGAACCCAATGGATTCCTGCCGGCCGTCTTCCCGCAGCAGCTTCACATCGAACTCGCTCAGATAGAAGTCGTCAAAGCCTTCGCTGGGAAAGAGTTCCAAGAGCACGGCAGTGATCGTCTCGCCATCGAGCTTCGTCTCGACTTTCTGCACCGCCTCGCGGGGCTTCTCATCACCGGTCACCACCTGGCGGAAGAAACCGTCTTCCTCAAGCCGTAGATCGATGTCCTCGCAGCCGCTGATGTCAGGATGGGCGCAGTCGTTCCAGACGCGTTGGGGCTCTACCGTCGTCCATTCTTCGAGCCGCTCACTCAGGTAGGCGCGGAACGTCTCGATGTTCTCGCGATTGCTCTTGAGCCTGCCTCCCTCCTGCCGCAGCTCGCGGATGCGGTTTTGGATCGACGAAATTTCTTCCTTCGATTCGTCCGGCAGAACCCGGATCAGCGGCTCGAATTGCGAACCGTAGACGCCGACCTCTTCGATGTCCGCAAAGAACGCCGCCATTTGATAGAAGTCCTTCGCGGTGAACGGGTCGAACTTATGGTCGTGGCATTCCGCGCAGCCGAGTGTGGACCCCAACCACACTTCGGAGACGTTCCGCACCCGGTCGGTGGCGTATTTCGCGAGGTACTCCCTGGCTTGCGCGCCCCCCTCGTTGGTGATGCGGTTGAGCCGGTTGTAGGCGCTGGCGACTCGTTCAGCGGCGCCGGTATCGGGAAGCAGATCGCCCGCCAGTTGCTCTCTGGTGAACTGGTCGAAGGGCTTGTTCTCGTTGAACGCGCGTATCACGTAGTCACGGAACAAATAGACGTTGATCGGGATGTCGCTGTGAAACCCGATCGAGTCGGCATACCTGACGAGATCGAGCCAGTAGACAGCCATCCTCTCGCCGAAATGAGGCGAGTCGAGCAGACGGTCGACCAACCCTTTATAAGCGTCCGGATCGTCATCCGTGATGAACGCACGCGCTTCCCCGGCGCCGGGCGGCAGGCCCGTCAGATCGAAGCTCAGACGGCGGGCGAGAGTGCGCCGGTCCGCCTCGCCGACAGGGCGGAGACCCTTTTCTTCCAGAGCCGCGTTGACGATATGGTCGATTCCGGCGGACCCCCGTGGCGCCTCGACGCGCTCCAGCGGGATGTAGGCCCAATGCGGTTCGTATTCCGCGCCCTGTTCGATCCAACGCCGCAGCAGCGCTTTCTGATCGTCCGACAGTTTCTTGTTCGACCAGACCGGGGGCATGGCCCGCAGCGGTTCCGGATCGTACAGCCGCGCGACAAGCTTGCTCGCCTGGGGGTCGCCGGGGACGATGACGCCGGCTTGAACCGCTTCCTCGCGCCGATCGAGCCGCAGGCCCGCCTGCCGGGCGTTGCCGTCGGGACCGTGGCATCGATAGCAATTCTCGGAAAGGACCGGGCGGATATCGCGATTGAACCGCACCGGCTCCGCGCCCGTGGTTGCCGCGGCCGAGGCCAAGGCAAGAAAGCCGGTGAGTAGTGGAACCATTCTCATGGAGCAAGTACGCCGTTTACTGGAGCGTCCCTGTCCATGATACGCCGCGCCGCGGCGAGAGTCAGCCCTTTTCGCTCTGATGTCAGCGGAATCCAGAAAGTTCCTGTTTTTCAGCATGGGTTCATCCTGTGTTCATTACAGCGGAAGGAGCCCGCAGGGCGGCGTGAGTGGCGGGCGGCGCGCGGACACCGGCTCGTCGGGGACAATGTGCCGCCCATGCCGCGCCGTAGCCGCCCCATGCAGCGCCACAACGCGCAGGAAAGCCGCGACCGGGCGACGTGTGCGGCGGTCCGGGCGGGTGTGTGTGTGTGTGCGGGAAATCGTGGGAAGTCGTGGGTAGGGAAGCATAAAAGCCGTGATTTGTGTTTCGTGATTCGTGAAAAAACCGTTGGTCTGGCCTGGTTCGCTTCAGAAGAAATGTCGGGAAAAGCCGTGATTCGAAAAAACCTTACATGCCGTGTTGCCGGCGCGGGCGGCTCGAGCCTCCTCCTGCCGGTTCTCTCACGCACTTCAACTCGCCGCGTGGTGAGAAATGCAGGTTATCCGCGATGTTGACAACCTGCCGCTGGAAAAGCCGATTCTCGGCGGAGCGTGCTCCGGACGTTGCCGGTGAGGAGCATCGCTACTGTTCTTCAATGCGGTAGAGGTGCGTGTCCGTCCGCAGGAACACCATGTCATCCACCGGGGCGATGGAGGCGAGCGTCCGGCCGGCAACCCGGCTTTCAGCGAGCTTCTCGTATTCACGGCCGGGCTTGATCACGGTTGTCAGACCCTCTTCGTTCAAGAAGTAGATACGACCGCCGGCCAGAACCGGCGACGCGGAGTAAGCCCCCTCCAGCCGCTGCCGCCAGATCTCCTCGCCCGTGCGGGCGTCGAGGCAGGTGGCGATGCCGTTGTCGCTCACCATGTAAAGCTCATCACCGACGACAATCAGCGACGGAGTGTGCGAGACGCCTTTCCTGTAGTTCCAGGCGATGTGCGACTTCGTCACGTCGCCGCTGCCGCCGAGCCTGACCGCGAACAGCGTCGGTTTGAAATACCCCGTTGTGACGTAGACGAGGCCATGCGCCGTAACGGGCTTCGGGATGTTCGAAAAGCCCTTGTAACGAATCCACCAGAGTTCCTCGCCGGTCTCGACATCGTAGGCGACGGTGCGCCCCGCGCCGGGACTCACCAGTTGCTCGCCGCGTTCGGTCGCGATCACGAGCGAGGTGGCGTAGGAATGCTCGGAGTCGCCGCGGTAGCTCTTCCAGCGGATCTTGCCGGTATCTTTCTCCAGCGCGACGACGTATTGCAGGTCATAGCCGTCGCAGTTGATCAGAAGCAGATCGCCGGCCGGCACGGGCGAGCCGGACGAGCCATGCCGATGGTAGTAGCGCAATTCCCGGGTTTTCCAAAGAACCTCTCCGGCGGTTGTGAGAGCCGCCGTGCCCTGCGTTCCGAAGTGCACGTAGACGCGTCCGCCCTCGAGAAGCGGCGTGGGCGAGGCGTGGCTGTTCTTGCTGTTGATCTTCGGTGGGTTTTCGAAGTGGAAGAGCTCGATGTCGTGCAGTGTTTCGCCGCTGACCGCGTCGAGGGCCATGACCCGCAGAGAGCGTCCTTTATCGGTGGCCGTCGTCAGCCACAGCTTGCCTTCACCGATCACGGGTGACGACCAGCCCAGTCCGGGGAGCGCCTTCTTCCAGGTGACGTTGCGGGTTTCGCTCCAACTGAGCGGCGGTTTGGCGCTGTCAGCGATGCCCTGGCCGCCGGGGCCTCGGAACTGAGGCCAGTCGCCGGCCGGAAGCACGCAGGGGAACGCCGCCAAAAGGCCGGCTGTCAAGGCGGCTGCGAACCAGCGGATTTTCCGGATACTCATGACAAGAGAGTAGCGCTACACAGGGCCACGTTCAATCAAGCCCGGTTCCTCCAACCTATCAACCAGTTCGGCAACTTTAGATGTCTCAAGTACCGGAATCCTACCGACGAGACTTGAATCGACACCTTGCCCAGATCTGTTAGGCACATTTCTCACGGATGCGCGCGTTCCTTGCAACTTAGTACCTTAACCAAGCCGAGTCTATGCTACCTGGGTCACGACCGTGAGCCGCTGTCCGAGAGCATGCAGCGCCGTTTCGACCTGGCCGATGTGCGAACGGTGGTCGAGGTCGATCAGGCGCCGCACCGCGCCCTCGCTAACGCCGAGCCGCGCGGCCAGCGCAGTGTTGCCGACGCCCTGCCTGTGCATGGCGTCGTAGAGCGCGACCTTTGCGGCGACGAGCGCCGGCAGCGCGATCGAATCCCTCCCCCGCGCCGAAGATGGTCGGGGTATGGCGCGCCGTCCCCCGATGTAGCCTCCCAGGGCGGCGATCAGGCAGTCCCCGGCCTGCGTCAGCGCCTCGGCCTCGGTTTCTCCTTCGGTGAGGGCTTCGGGGATGTCCGGGAATGATACGAGTACCGAGCCGTCCTCCTGCCTCTCCAGCTCCGCCGGCCAAGCCAGCATTTGCGTCATCGCGTGCTCCTCCATCGCTTGCTATGCCAAATCCGCGCGCCTCAGTCCGAGTTGCCGGAGCATCGCCGTCAGAAGCCCAGGGCCGATCTCCTTGCGCCGGTCCTTTACCGTGGCGAAGTTTTCCCCGTAATGCAGCCGCCCATGGCTTCCCTTGCCCGTACGGCTCTCGAAGCGCACGGTAACTCCGCGCTCGCGACCGACACGCCGGACGCGGCGTACGAACTCGTCACCGGTCATGGTATCCGTACAGATATGTACGATGCAAGAAAATCATGGGGCGGACGATCCACCTTCCTGTCCGTGGACTCCCACAGTCCGGCTCGCGATGCGGATCGCGGCAGCCCCGAGAGGATCATAGGGCAAAAGCGCATACCGCGCCGTCGCGCGCATATGATTGCGGTCGAGCAGCGTTCGAACTGCTCGCGCGGCCGCATCCGCGAGGTCCGTTGAGCCGCAGCGCCGCAGGGCGCGGCTGTCACGGTTGCCGCGGCCGCGATTCCCACATTCCCGCCGCCTCGACCCCCGGTCCTCTGTTCTGCCTCGAGGAGACATTTCCATTGCCTCTCGACCTCCCTATCGAGGCTTGACATTGCGGCAACGTCGTGTTGTAATTACTTGATTCATTTTTATATTGGCGCTACGTTTGTCATCCACATAAAACAGGAGGAGGATTGCCATCATGAGAAGTGGTGATCAAATGCTGCAGCAGGTTGTCGAGAAGTCAGCCCTGGACGCGGAGTTCAGGAAACAGCTTCTTGCTGATCCAAAGACCACCATCAGCGCGGAATTGGGCATTACGATTCCGGAGTCGATGAACATCAAGGTCCATGAGAGCGATATGCAGACGGTGCATCTTGCGTTGCCACCGGACCCGCACATCAGCGAGGAGCAACTCGAAGCTATCTCAGCCGGCCTTTGCTGCTGCTGGTAAGCCCCAATAGCGATCTCCGCACTTCACCTCGCCGCTTGGTGAGGAATGCGGGTTAGTTTTTCGTTTTCAGTTTTTCGCCGCCGGCGTGCGGATCGTTCAAGCGGGAAACATCCGATGGGTGTCAACCCGGCTTGATAAACGGGATGTTTCAGGCCATTGGCTAGCCTGCATTTCTGACCACCCGACGGTCGAAGCACGCCATACGACCGCCAGGACTTCGCAACGCTTGCTTGCCATGCTCAACGTACTGTTCAAGTACGCCTGCGCGCGCCTTTTTCCTCCGCCCGGCTTGCGCCTCGTCCTGACGGCCCTCTCACGCTCTTCACCTCGCAGCGTGATGAGAAATGCAGGCGAGTGGGAATTTGCCACGCTTGTTCGAAATCGATGTCAGGACGGGACTGCTCCGGACAGCACCATGAACACATAGGCTTTGGCTTTTCGAAGCTGATTTCCAGATATCACGAGCTTGATGTGGTGAATGCCGCGCAGCAGAACAAAACGCCCGGACTTCGCAAAAAGCATCGTCGGTTTCGAAACCCAGTCAGCCAGCGCCTCAATCTTCTCCGGAACCACAAAGTCCTCACGGAGCAGGGCTTGCAAAAACGGATCCCAATCGGTCAGGCCGTCGAGCCAATACCGTGAATCCTTGGTATATCTCTGCTTGACAATGAATGTAAGCCCGAGCGTCGGGCCGACACCCTCTTCCCGCACGTCAAGATTCGCACCAGTCCTGACGATAGTCATGCGTTCGTTGAATCGTGAAATCACGGAGTCGACCGCCGAGATCCGACCCGGCCAACCCGTGTTTTCGAGATAGGAACCTATTTCCCGCTGAGATTTGAAACCCATGATCGCCAAACGGATCGCCCGTGAACGAGAAGGGAACAGGCCGTACGAATCCATGCGCGTATCCGCCGGCTGCGCCAAGTAGACTCGTTCGAGGTTCTCCCGCTCGGCGGCATTCATCTTCCAGCCCACGCAGGAAACGAGCGCGTCCACCACGATACCGACATCATTCACCTGACCACGGGCTCCGATAATCGGGCGTTCGCCGGGCCGCAGGAACATACCCGGAAGAGAACGTTCAGCGTCCCGCGCCGAGCCGATGTCATATTCCAACATCAACTTGCGGCCGACGATTTCACGCAGAGGCGAGTTTTCGGCATCGATTTGTCCGAACAGCCGCGTGATCGCTCTCGCGGTGTCATCGGTCTTGTCGGCAAGCGCTCGCTCACGGAAGAACGCCGCCGTTCTGGTTCCGCTCGCCAGGGAGACGCCGAAATCCGCCTCCGGGCTGCGTGCATGCAGCGGCAGCTCGAAGCCGAAAGGGAGGGCGCCCATCGTGATCGGAAGTTTGCCGGCGCATTCGAGTATGCGGTCCCATTCCGGATTTCCGATGAGAATTGGCGAAATCCTGTTCCGGAAGTGCGTAAGCAATTCACTCAGGGCGCCGCCCTCTTCGGCGAGACGGTCCTGGGTGAGCGTGAGCGCCTCGTCGCTATCCATATCTTTATCTTCTCCTCACACGATTACCGGTGCGGGATTCAAATCGGCTTCACCGAGAGGGCGCTCGCGGCAGCCCATGGTGACCGGCACGTCGTACAGGCGCCCAGGCGCGAATCTTGCCCAAAAATGGCGCATGCCCGGCACGATGACTCGCACGACAGGCATGCCGATGTCGGGCCGGGTCTGATCCAGCACCAGGAACTCCATCCCCCTGGCTTCGACAAGCGCGCGGCAATATTCCACGTCTTCGCGCGTGTCCGTCGATTCGATCACCCGATACTGCGAAGCCTTGCGGAGCGGCTCGTCTTCGGCGGGCGCCAGCCAGGGACAATCGGCGAGTCGAGCGGTTTTCCACCACCAAAGCGCCAGTGGATCATCGATCCTGGGCCGGCCGCCGCTCCTGGCGGGATGCGGCAGCCAGGTAAGGCACTGGTTCAATTCGCAAATCGCACGCAGGGCCGCTACGCGCGGGTCGGCGTGGGCGCCGGCGCCGTAAATGATGTCCTCGGTTCGGGCGCGCGGCCTGCGCGAGAGCGCAACGAACGTGGGAATGCCGATATCGGAGGTGACGTCGAGCATCCACAGATTCCGCTCGCGGCGGGCGTAATAGTCAGAGGCCGATGCGAGGAACTCGTCGTCGAAGCTGGAAAGGTCGACCGCCGGCGCTTTCAGCCGGTTGTACCACCAGATGGCGAACGAATCGCGCTCGGCCAGTTCATAGAAGCCTTGCAGGATGGCTTCTTCCAGGGTATTGCCCGCAGCACAGCCGTTGGAATCGGCGACCAGGTCTGCAGGTCCGCGCTCTTCGGCCGGCATGCTGTAGAGCATGGACGTCGGCAGATAGCGATGCCTCTGCCGGGTGATCGACCACGCCGGGGTCCAGTCGATTTCAGCTTCGGGATCGAGACGCGGCGGGACGATGTTGTAGGGGTGGCCTTTGGCGTTGATGCTTTTCGCGTTGTCAAGCTGATCGTTGCTGAACAGTTGCACATCGTTTGGATGGATCGCCTCTTCGCCTCCGGCCAACTCGCTGAATCGCTTGCGGATGCAGATCTCGTCTCCAAAACGAGCGCCCGAATAGCGTTCGACCGCCTCGCAGAGCGCGCTGACCTCGGATTGCTCTCGCGTACTGCCCTTGCCGGCGCTCTTGCTGCGCAGGCTGCGCCGCAGCGACCGCAAGCTGCGGCTGCCGTTGCCAAGATTGGTTCCGGCCCAATAGACATGCAGCCAGGAATCGGACTCATCGGTAGTGCGCGACAGCCAAGTGACGACACCGCTGATCGGGCTCACCAGGTGGCGGTATTTCGCCAGGGTGACTTCCGGCGCCACCGCGCGCGCGCCGCCGCTGTTGCGATGGGTCTTGGGGCTTGCTTCGAGACGCAGCGGAACCGGCGGCCGCTCCGGCCGATAGATCGCTTCATCGCCACAGGCCAGGCACTGCGGCCGGCGCATTACCCGATGTTGCGAACTTGCGAACGCGCCGACATGCATCGCGATCGCCTGTTCGTGAATGGGCGCCGCCTCATCCAGGACCAGCCACTTGACAATCTCCGCAGCGATCAACTCGTATAGCGCTTCCAGCACGGTGGGCTGAGCAGCGAACGGCTTGAAGGCAGCCTCCTCGCCAGCGTTGTTGCGCAGAAATTCGTGAACTTCCTGATGGCCGCGAAGGCGGTAAGCCAAGCAGTTCCAGCAGGGTCCTTGTTGATCAGCGCGAAAGACGGGGCCGAACAGCGCCTGCATGCCGAGCGGCCGCACCAGCGTCCAAGGCGCTCCCGCCTCAAGCTGGCGCCGGTTGACTTCAGCAAGGCGCGCCGCGAGGTAATCCTCGCAGACGATGACGGTGAGCCTGGGGCCGTCACTCCCCATGCCGGCGCCGCTCTGTTCCAGATGCCGGATCAACCGTCCGTTGTCTCCTTCAACCGCGATGCGCGATTCCGCGAGCCGTTGTTCGACCCAGCGCGGCGATGCGCCCAGCGACGACCAGTAAGCCGCCCGGCAACGGTCCATGCCATGATTCGCAGAGACGACATAGCCCTTGGCGGAGAGCGAAGCCATGGCCGCAAGAACATCGGCGGCGGCATGGGCGTCCTCAAGGGCCGCGACAATCTCGTCCAGCGGGCGCCGACCGTCGAGCAGCGGCAGGAGATTGGAATACATCTTGCCGTGCAGAAGGGTATTGAACGACTCGGAAACCAACAGCGTCTGCTGTTCGTCGAGATCGTGGAATTGCAGGTGCGGAGTCAGTGCGGGAAGCTGTACCAGGCCCAGGTCCGCGGGGGTCGTCTTCACCAATATCCCGTGCCGGGGCTCCGTGTCCGTCCGGGATTTCCGCGTCGGCTCGGCCGGTACGTTCATGCGCGCGAAAGGAGCGTATCGATCTCGGCGGCAGCACGGGAAGCGGTTTCGATGACCGCAGACTCGAGCGCATCGAAATCCTCTTGCCCGCAAGCGTTCGCAACAAGAGATTTGACCTTCGGCCCCGCCGCAGTTATGTCAAACCCTTCCTCACCGATGAGGCTCGTGATGCCCTGCAAATCCCGCCACAAGGCCGCAGCTTGAGCCAGCGGCTCGGCGCCAGCGCCATTCAACACCGCCGCAGCGGTCGGAGCCGGATCGTCGAGGCCGTTTCCGGCGCTTGTCAACTGCAGGAACCGCGCGGCCCTCTCGACATCGTCCAGCCCACCGCGCATATGGGCGTATGCCGACACGCCCGGCTCGACGGGGTCTTCCAACGGCTCACGCAAGCGGGCCATTCGAGACGCGTTCGCGCCGCATGCGGCCAGGGCTTCGCGGCGTAGTTCGGCGAAGCGGCGGCCGATTTCGGAATCGCCGCACTCGAACACGCAGCGCGCCCGGGTGAGGGCGGGAACCGCACCGGAAGCAGGGCTCCCACCATGCCCGGTCAGTTCGGAAAGCGGCAGCGCGAGAAGGGAATCCGAGCCGGGCCGGACCGGGGAGAACAACAGGCTGTCCCGCGCCAAGTCGCTCAGGGACTGCCGGAAACGCCGGCACAGACGTTCATTTTCGCCGCTCCGCCGGCCATCGTAGACAAACAGCGTATCGATTGCAACGCCGGGATAAACTTCCCGGCTCGCGAGATCGCCCAAGAACACGGCGGCGACCCCGCCCGCGCGCAGAGACCCGGCCTGATCGATCACATCCGCGACCACGGCGGCAAGAACGGTCGAAATCGACGCTTCGGCGAGATTGGACAGAGCCGTCTTCGCCTCAGCCGGCGACAGGTTTCCGCGCACGGTGTGCATGCCGATCTGAAATGCCTTGTCGTTCGACCAGTTTCGGACGATTTCAGCCATTTCCCTTGCATCGGCCGTTGGCAGTTCGGCAATCAGGTCCTTCATTTCCTGAACGCCCATTTCGCGCGTCCAATAGAGTCTCGTAAGCCCGCGCCGCGCAATCGATTCGTATTCCGGATTCGGTCCGAATCCCACCGGCAGATCGAGATCGGTGAATTCCCGATCCTGCAAGTTGTCAAGAAGCTCCGAATGGCGTTCAATCCACGCGGCGAGCCGCGGCGCGGCGCCGAAGATTTCGACGATCGCCTCGAAGGCGTCAGGCCGCTCCGCGGAAACCGGGCTGTCGTATGCGCTCCAGTCATCGATCTCGGGATAGAAATGCTTGCGCCACTGGTCCACCAACGGATCCATCTTTTCAAACCAGCGCTTTGGCCGCAGCACGATGTTCATCATGTCGGCATAGGTTCCCGGCAATTCCGGCGATTCATCGGCTCTGTGAAGCTGGAGCAGCGGATACTGGCGGGATGCCATCGCATGATGATCCGCATGGCGCTGCATGTTGAAGAACATCCAGTTGCTGAACTTCCAGT
>JAPPLB010000138.1 GCA_028819575.1 Bryobacterales bacterium
CTTGCGCCTAGTCCTGACGGCCCTCTCACGCACTTCGCCTCGCCACGTGGTGAGACATGCAGGCTAAGCCTTGAGGAGATCGTATCGACAGCATCGAGAAGCCGTTCGAGAGCAAGCGGCAACAATGCTACACTGACAGGTGGCGCTGGCGGAATCGCCCTCACTCCGCTTCGGAGTCGTCCTCTTTCCCGGTTCAAACTGCGATCACGACGCGCTTTACGCGCTGCGGGAGAACCTGGGTCAATCCGCCGACTTCATCTGGCACGAGTCGGAAGATCTGTCCGGTTTCGACGCGATCCTGCTCCCCGGCGGCTTCTCGTACGGCGACTATTTACGCGCCGGCGCCATCGCTCGTTTCTCACCTGTTCTGAGCGCAGTGCAACGATTCGCGGAGCACGGCGGCCTTGTGATCGGGATGTGCAACGGGTTTCAGATTCTCGTCGAGTCGGGATTGTTGCCAGGCGCACTCGTACGGAACCGGTGTTTGCACTTTGTGTGCCGTACGGTGCATTTGCGCGTTGAGAGTACGGAATCACCGTTCACCCGTCACTGTAACCCGGGTCAAATTCTGGCAGTCCCGATCGCTCACGGTGAAGGCTGCTACTACGCCGACGAGGAGACGCTCGACGAGCTCGAGCGGGATAACCGGGTCATCTTTCGATACGTAAATCCTGATGGGCGGGTCACGCCCGAGGCAAACCCCAACGGCTCAGTCAACAACATCGCCGGCATTGTGAACGAAGGCCGCAACGTGCTCGGCATGATGCCTCATCCTGAAAGAGCGGCCGACCCGGCTATGGGCTCTACCGATGGACGGCTGGTCTTCGAATCGATGATCCATTCTCTCGTCCGCAGCTAACCTCACTCCACTCGCTAGGACCCTGCGCTCCGTGATGACCATCAACGCCGAAGTCATCGAGCAACACGGCCTCACGATCGAGGAGTACGAGCTGATCGTCACGAAGATCGGCCGCGAGCCGAATCTCACCGAACTCGGCATCATCAGTGTGATGTGGAGCGAGCACTGCTCCTACAAGAGCTCGCGTAAGCATCTCAAGAAGCTGCCCACCTCGGGTGAGAGGATTCTTGTCGGCCCCGGCGAAAACGCGGGCATCATTGACATCGGCAACGGATACGCCGCGGCCTTCAAGATCGAATCCCACAATCACCCCAGCTTTATCGAGCCGTTCCAGGGCGCGGCGACGGGAGTGGGCGGCATTCTGCGCGACATCTTCACGATGGGCGCGCGCCCTCTCGCCGTGATGGACTCGCTGCGATTCGGTCCACCCAACGACCCCGAAGCTGGAAACCGCAACCGCCACATTGCGGGCGGCGTCGTGGGCGGGATTGCGCACTACGGGAACTGCTTCGGTGTTCCCACTATCGGCGGCGAATGCGTCTTCGAATCGAGCTATAACGGCAACCCCCTGGTGAACGCGTTCGCACTCGGCATCTTCCGAAAGGACAAGATCTTCTTTGGCAAGGCCTCCGGAATCGGCAACCCGGTGATCTACGTTGGAGCGAAGACCGGTCGGGATGGCATCCACGGAGCTTCGATGGCCTCGGCCGAGTTCGACGAACAGTCGGAAGAGAAGCGGCCCAACGTTCAGGTCGGAGACCCCTTTCTCGAGAAACTTCTGCTCGAAGCCTGTCTCGAGGTGATGGACAAAGGAGTGATTCTCGGCATCCAGGACATGGGCGCAGCCGGGTTGACCTGCTCGACCTGCGAAATGGGCGGCCGCGGCGGCACCGGCGTGGAGATTGACCTCAAGTACGTTCCGCAACGCGAGCAAGGCATGACGCCCTACGAAATCATGCTTTCCGAGTCGCAAGAGCGCATGTTGCTGATCGCCGAACGCGGAGTCGAAAAGGAAGTTTTCGCCGTCTTCAAGAAGTGGGGACTCGACGCCGTGGAGATTGGCACTGTCACGGACGACGGAATTCTCCGGGTGCGCGATCATGGCGAGGTCGTTGCCGAGGTGCCGAACTCACTACTCACCAATGACGCGCCACTCTACGATCGCCCTGCGACGACACCGTTCCGCCCCGCACCGCTGGATGGCCCCAAGCTGCCGCAACCCTCGTCCGCCGACCATGCCGACGCACTCAAGAAGCTGCTCGCTGCTCCAGACCTCTGCTCGAAACGCAAGATCTACGAGCAGTACGACTACATGGTCCGCACGAACACGACGGCGCCGCCCGGGTGCGATGCCGCCGTGATCCGCGTCAAGGAAGCCGGCGTGTCTCTCGCCATGGCGCTCGACGGCAACGGCCGCTACTGCGCATTCAGCCCGCGCGAAGGCGCCAAGCTCGCCGTCGCGGAGTGTTGCCGAAACCTCTCGACCGTCGGCGCCGAACCGATTGCCGCGACGAATTGCCTGAACTTCGGCAATCCCGAAAAGCCTGAGATCATGGGGCAATTCGTCGAAGCCGTAGAAGGTATGGGCGAAGCGTGCCGCCACTTCGGCACGCCGATCACCGGCGGCAACGTCAGCTTCTATAACGAGACCCTGGGCGACGCCATCTATCCCACTCCCGTCATCGGCATCGTCGGCCTTCTCGACCACATGGGCGTGCCGACCGGCATGCACTTTCAACGGCCCGGACGCAAGATCATGCTCGTAGGCGGCGTCTTGCCCGGCGTAACCGCCGACCCGCTGGACCTGGAACGCCGCTTCGGAAGCTCACAGTACGCCAAAGTCATCCTCGGAGAGACATGGGGTCTGCCGCCCACTCTCGACATGGACTACGAAAAACGAGTTCACAAAACCGTCCGCGCTATCGTACGCGCCCGCCTCGCCGAATCGGTACACGATCTCAGCGATGGCGGCCTGGGCGTGGCTCTGGCGCGCTGCGGATTCGGCCCCAGACGCATCGGTGCGCGAATCGAGCTATCATCAGAGTTCAACCCACTTTTTACCCTGTTCCACGAAGCACCCTCGAGAGTTCTGTTGTCGGTATCCAAAGAGAACAGCGAGGCAGTTGGCAGCATCGCAGACGATCTGGCGATTCCCACGCCGGTCATCGGCGAAACCCAAGAGGGCAATCTGGAAATCCAAATCAACGGAGACACGTTACACGCATCCGTCGGAGAACTATTCCGAGCATGGGATTCCTCCCTGGAAAGGATGCTCTCCGGCTGATGACGCACAGGCGCAAGGACTCCGGCGATCCAGCGGGCCATTCCGACGGCGCAACGGAGTTCGACGGCTTCCGCGAGGAGTGCGGCGTATTCGCCATTCACGGCCACCCAGAGGCCGCAAACTTAGCTTACCTCGGTCTCTATGCCTTGCAGCACCGCGGGCAAGAGAGCGCCGGCATTTGTTCGAGTGACGGCGATCGGCTTTACTGCACGAAGGAGAAGGGCCTCGTCGCCGAAATCTTCACGAAGCGCGTCCTCAAAGACCTGCCCGGCAAGATGGCGATCGGCCACACGCGCTATTCCACCGCCGGTCAGAGCAACAAGCTCAATGCCCAGCCCTTCATTGTCGGGTGCAACAAAGGCCAACTTGCGCTCGCACACAACGGCAACCTGACGAACGCCATCGAGGTTCGGAACGAGCTGGAAATGTCCGGTTCGATTTTCAATGCGACCAGCGATACCGAAGTCATCCTGCACTTGATGGCGCGCTCCCGTGAGCCCAACCTCAAGCATGCCCTGCGCGAATCGCTGCTGCGCCTCGAAGGCGCCTTCTCGCTGGCCTTGATCGCAAAAGACCGCCTTATCGTGGCGCGCGACCAACGGGGCTTCCGTCCCATGGCTTTCGGCAAGCTCAAGCACAACGGACATGACGCCTACGTCTTCGCGTCCGAGACCTGCGCCTTCGACCTCATCGGCGCCACGTACATCGATGACGTCCATCCTGGCGAGATGGTCCTGGTTAGCGAAGACGGGCTCGTCCGCGAGCCCTTCGCGCCGGCACTACCAGCAGCGCACTGCGTTTTCGAGCACGTTTACTTCTCCCGACCCGATTCACTGGTCTTCGGCCGGCCTGTCGAAGACTCCCGCCAAATGCTAGGCCGTCTGCTGGCGCGCGAATCGCACGTGCCTGCCGATGTCGTCGTCCCAGTTCCCGATTCCGGCGTTTCTGCGGCTATCGGTTACGCCGCCGGAGCCGAACTGCCGTTCCGAATGGGCCTCATCCGCAACCACTATGTCGGCCGCACCTTCATCGAGCCCAAGCAGTCCATCCGCGACTTCGGCGTCAAGCTCAAGCTGAACCCGGTCCGTCACCTCATCGAAGGTCAACGCGTTGTGCTGGTTGACGACTCGCTCGTCCGTGGCACAACCAGCCGCAAGATCGTCCGCATGATGCGGAAGGCTGGCGCAAAGGAAGTGCACTTGCGCATCTCGTGCCCTCCGACGATGTCGCCTTGCTACTACGGCGTCGACACGCCCGACAAAGACGAGTTGATTGCCGCGAATCACAATATCGAATCGATTCGCTGCTACACCGAGGCTGACTCGCTCGCCTACCTCTCGATCGAAGGCCTGCGGCAAGCCGTCCAAGATCGTAACGGCGGATATTGCTATTCCTGCTATACCGGCCGTTATCCCACCGACGTCGTCGGCATTGAGCAACTCGTAGCCGACCACCGACGGAAAGGCTGATCTTCGTTCAGACGGAAAACCAGCGCACCCCGACCGTCCCGAAGCCCCAACAGGGCACTCGACCTAGCCGTCACAGTCCTGCAATACCTGCGTGCTATCATCGCCATAGCTGGCGCCCTCCCGCGTCAAGACGTACTGTCGTTTCCCCCGACCGTCCGCTACGGACGCATCCGACATGATTCAGACGCTCTTCGGTCCCCCCCCGGACCCGGGTCTGCTAGACCGCTTCAAAACCGCCGTCGCCAAGACGCGCGACGACCTCGGCGAGCAGCTTGACGACCTAGTTCAGGGCAGGAAGGAAATCGACGACGACCTCCTCGATGAGCTTGAAATGACGCTGATTGACGCCGACATCGGCATCCGCACCGCCACCGAAGTCCTGGACGAAGTCCGCGAAAGACTCGACCGCGATCAGCTTAAGGACCCAGCGGAGCTCAGGGACTACATTGCCCGCCACCTTCTCGAAGTGCTGCAGGCATCCGAACCCAAAGAACACAGTGCGGTCAAACCGCCCGAGGTCATCCTTGTCGTCGGCGTCAACGGCACCGGCAAGACCACCACTATCGGGAAGCTTGCCCACCGTTTCAGCGGGGAAGGGAAGAAGGTCCTCCTGTGCGCGGCCGATACTTTCCGCGCGGCCGCCGCAGAGCAGCTCACCGCGTGGGGCGAGCGCACCGGTCAGCCCGTCATCAAACAACAGCAAGGCGCCGACCCCAGCGCAGTTCTCTACGATGCACTGGAAGCTGCCAAGGCGCGTACCGTTGATCACGTCATCGTCGACACGGCGGGCCGTTTGCACAACAAAGCCGGCCTGATGGCCGAGCTCAAAAAAATGAAGCGCACCGCGGAGCGGCTTGTACCCGGCGCGCCGCATCAAGTCCTGCTCGTGCTCGATGCCGTAACGGGCCAGAACGGTTTGGAGCAAGCCCGCCGGTTCACCGATACCGCCGGCGTCACCGGCCTGGTGCTCGCCAAGCTCGACGGCACCGCGAAGGGAGGCATCGTTGTCGCGATTACTCGCGAGCTCGGCCTGCCCATTCGCTATGTCGGCGTCGGAGAACGTGCCGACGACCTCGTGCCGTTCGACGCCAGAACTTTCGTGCGATCGCTCTTTGAAGACTGATGGCCGAAGACTGCAAAAACCTCCGCGAAGCCCTACGTCTAGCCCGCCAGGGACGAGGCTTGGCGAGCCCCAACCCCATGGTCGGCGCTCTCGTCTGCGACGCCTCGGGCTTACCCGCCGGACGCGGTTTCTACACCTATGACGGCAGGAAGCACGCCGAGGTTCTCGCGATCGAGGAAGCGGGCGAACGGGCCCGCGGCGGCACACTTTACGTCAGCCTTGAACCGTGCTGTTTCGAAGGCCGCACGCCTCCCTGCACCGACGCCATCATCGCCGCCGGAATCCGCCGCGTCGTCTGCCCCTTGGAGGACGAGCATCCGAAAGTCTCCGGCGGCGGCTTGGCCCGGCTGCGCAAAGCAGGTCTCACGGTCGATCCCGCCGACGAATATCAAGAGGAAGCCCGACGCCTCAACGAAGCCTTTTTCCACTTCAGCAAGACCGGACACCCCTTTGTCACGCTCAAGGCCGCGCTCACTCTCGACGGCAAGATCGCCGCACCCGACGATAACACCGGCTGGATTACCAGCGAGGTCGCCCGCGCCCATGTCCAGCAAGTGCGCCACGATCACGATGCCATTCTCACCGGCATCGGCACCGTCCTCTCCGACGATCCGCTTCTCACCGACCGCTCCAAGCTCGCTCGACGCCGGCCTCTGGTACGCGTCGTGGCCGATTCTCTATTGCGCATTTCGATCACGTCGGAAATGGTGGAATCCTTCAATGATGATCTGGTCATAGCGACAACTTCCGCCGCGCCCGCCAAGCGCCGCTCCGCGCTCGAGGAGCGTGGCATCCCGGTCAAGGTCTTCGATGCCCCGCAAGGCCGCGTCGACCTGCCCTCCCTTGTCGTCTGGCTGGGTGAACAGCAGATGATCTCGCTTGTCATCGAGGCCGGGGCCAAACTCAACTGGGCTGCCCTCGACAGCGGCATCGTCGACAAGACGCTGCTCTATTTCGCCCCCAAGATTCTCGGCGGCGTCGACTCACTCCCGCTGGCGGGCGGCATCGGCCGCCGCAGCCGCTCGGGCGCCATCCAACTTCACGATGTACGAACGTTCCCCGTAAGCCGCGACGAATTCGCGGTGGAAGCCTACCTGGGCTCCGCAGACTAAAATGCCAAGCGGAGCAGGCTCGGCTGACAATCCGTGCACAGACGCTGGAACGGATATGGTTTCTCGTACAAATCCGGAGCAACGGAAGAAACCGCTGACGAACGCGGCAAACCCGAAGCCAGAAGCTCGAACCTGTGGTATGCGACCCTTCCCTTGACCTGCTCAATCCGTCACGCTAACCCTTGAATGCCATCACCATGTTTACCGGAATCATCGAACAAACAGGCAGCGTCCAATCCCTGATCCGGGCCACCGCCGGCGCTCGACTGAGCATTCGCACCGAAGGAATCCTCTCCGACCTCACCATCGGCGCCAGCATCGCCGTCAACGGCGCCTGTCTCACCGCCGTCGAAGTCAGTGCAACTGGTTTCGCAGCCGACCTCTCTCCCGAAACCCTCGACAAGACGAACCTTGGCTCACTCCAAACCGGATCGCTGGTGAACCTCGAACAGCCCCTGGCCCCCGGCGACCGCCTCAGCGGACACTTCGTCCTGGGCCACGTCGACGGCACTGGCGAGATCACCCGCCTCGACCCCGCCGGGGACGGGAACTGGCTCCTCGAAGTCCGCGTCCCGAAGCCTTTGCGCCGCTATCTCGTCTTCAAGGGCAGCATCGCCATCGACGGCGTCAGCCTCACACTCGCCTCCGTAGAAGATGTTCTGGTCTCCGTCGCCATCATTCCCCACACCTACCAAGCCACTGCCCTCCACACCCAACGCCCTGGAGCCGAAGTCAACATCGAATGCGACATACTTGCCAAACATGTCGAAAAACTCCTCGGTAACATGACCATCGACCCCGGTTCAAATCTAACTGTCGAAGATCTCAAACAGCAGGGTTATTAGCCTGCATGTCTCACCACCTGACGGCCGAAGCACGCGATATGACCGCCATGACTTCGCTTTTCCTTCGCAACGATTGCTTGCCGTGCTCAATGTACGGTTCAAGTACGCCTGCGCGCGCCCAGCGGCTCGCGCCTTTTTCCTCCGCCCGGCTTGCGCCTAGTCCTGACGGCCCTCTCACGCACTTCGCCTCGCCGCGTGGTGAGACATGCAGGCTATCGATGTCGCTTGCTTTGTCCGCTCACTGCCATGGTTGCAAGCCCCGAGCGCCGAGCTTTCAGTGCATCTTGCCTTGATACAAGTCCGTGTCTTGGTGGCATCGGAGTGCTGCGGTATAGTAGAGCCAAGGTTTTTTACTGTAACTTCCCGGTGAACCGCTAGCTGCTCTTGATGCCGTGTCTTGCTCCCATCGAGATCCTCTTCCTTGCCGCACTACTCATTTTTCCAGCCGGATCGTTGGGAGCCGATTCCGCTGACTTCGAGAACGACATTCGGCCGATTTTCGAAACCCACTGCTACGTCTGTCACGGTTCCGAGAACCAGCTTGGCGAGTTTCGATTGGATCGCCGGGCCGACGCTTTGCGTGGGGGCGGGTCGGGCGTGCCCGCAATCGTTCCTCACAAGAGCAATGATAGTCTTCTGATTCGCTATGTAAGCGGGGCTGACGAAAAGATTGTCATGCCGCCGCAGGGCCCGAGACTGACCGCCGATCAGGTTGCGCTGCTACGTCGTTGGATCGATCAAGGCGCGGCATGGCCGGATGACGGGAGCGAGGAGCACGCCGAGCACGGCCCGCCCGACGGCAAAGACCACTGGGCGTTTCAGCCGCGAAGCCGACCGGATCCGCCGCCAGTACAAAGCGATGAGCTGCCGGCCCGGATTCGCAATCCAATCGACAGCTTTGTATTCGCGCGGTTGGAGCAACAGGGCTGGCAGCCCAACCCGAGAGCAGAACCGCATCAGCTTTTGCGGCGAGTGCACCTCGACTTGACGGGTTTGCCTCCAACGATTGCAGAGCAAGAGGCCTTTTACGAAGATCCATCCGCGGAGGCGCTTGATGCTGTCGTCGATGAGCTTCTCGGCCGCAAGGGCTACGGTGAGCGCTGGGCGCGTCACTGGCTTGACCTCGTACGTTATGCCGAGACGAATGGATACGAGCGCGACGCCACCAAGCCGCACGTCTGGCGCTACCGCGACTACGTGATTCGGGCGTTCAACGACGACAAGCCCTTCGACCGCTTCATTCTCGAACAGCTTGCGGGTGATGAGTTGCCCGATCGTTCCGCCGAGACGTTAATCGCTCTGGGATACACGCGGCTCGGCCCGTGGGACGATGAACCGGCGGATCCGCTGACGGACCGCTACGATCAACTCGACGATCTGGTCAGCACGACATCGAATGTCTTTCTCGGACTGACCCTCGGCTGCGCTCGTTGCCACAACCACAAGTTCGAGCCCCTGACCGCGCGTGACTACTACCGATTCCTGGCGGTATTCGACCCGATGGATCGCGCTCGGAACGGGCGCCGTGAGTTGGACCTTCCGATCGGGCGGCCCCTCCAAATCGAACGACAGGAACTGCGCGATGCGAAGATCGAGCCGCTCGAGAAGGTGATCACCGAGATTCGTTCGCAGTTCCGGCTCGAGCACCTGAGAAATGGCGACAGCAAGTTGAGTCGTGAAGTGCGAGACGCTTTCCTGGCGACTCGCGAAGAGATCACGGTTCGCCAGCGGGAGCTCATCAAGGAAAACCAACGACGGCTGGATGAGGAGTTGGCTGCTGCCCTGCCGCGCGAAAAGCGCAGTCGGATCGAAACGCTCGAGAATCTGGTCTGTGAGCTTCGCGAGGAAACGCCGGATCTGCCGCGGGGCTACTTCCTGCATGAACCGAGTAAGAAACCAGCGGCGACTCATCTGTTGATTCGCGGCAAGGCCACAGCGCCGGGTCCGGAGGTAACCGCCGGTGTTCCCGCAGTGCTGGACCCCGGCGACCAGGCTCTTGTGAGGCCGGCAACATGGGAGAGCGGGAATCCGAAGACAAGTTTGCGGCGTCTGGCGTTGGCGCGCTGGATCGCCAGTCCGGAGAACCCTCTCTCCGCGCGCGTGATCGTCAACCGCATCTGGCAGTTCCATTTCGGACAGGGAATTGTCAGAACGCCGAGTGACTTCGGCGTCAACGGTGATCCGCCGACGCATCCTGCATTGCTGGACTGGCTTGCAAACTGGTTCATCGACAACGGCTGGTCGTCGAAAAAGCTGCACCACCTGATCATGACGAGCAGCATTTACGCGATGAGCAAGGACTGGCGAGAGGACTACGGCGAGAAAGATCCCGAAAACCGACTCCTCTGGCGCTTTCCCTACGAGCGGTTGGAGGTCGAGGCGATTCGAGATTCGATGCTTGCTGTCAGCGGAAGGCTGAACCGCAAGATGTATGGTCCGAGCACGTATCCGTACGTACCCGCGGCCGCGCTTGAAGGCCATAGCGATCCGGACAAGATCTGGAGGCCGTTTGTTGAAGACGTAGCGTCGCGGAGAACGATCTACGCGTTCGTGAAGCGTTCGATGATCGTACCGATGCTTGAAGTGCTGGACTTCTGCGATACCACCCGCACGACCGCGGCGCGCGTGAACACCAGCGTGGCGCCTCAGGCATTGACTCTCCTCAACGGGGATTTTGTGAATCGGCAAGCGGGCCATCTGGCGCGGCGCCTTCGCGCAGAGGCGGGCGGGGACCGCGATGAGCAGATCAAGCTCGCCTATCGTCTGGCCCTGGCGAGAACACCAACCCAAGGCGAATTGAGCAAGTTGGCCGCGTTTTTTGACGTCGAAGCAAAGCGGCACTTGACCGATTCAACTCGGGGATTGACAAAAAAAGAGGCAAGTCATCAAGCCTTGCGGCAAGTCTGCCGTGTGATTTTGAACCTTAACGAGTTCGTATACCCTGACTAGGCGAACCCCTGGCGGCGCGCCTCGTCCTGACGGCCCTCTCACGTACATCGCCTCCCCACGTGGCGAGACATGCACGCCAGCGCCTTGGATCTGACCATGATCAGCCGAACCATGCCATCCTTCAAGATCCTCGAACGGGCCAGGCCCGCGTGGTATTTGCGTCTTTCGAACGGCCACGCGTACAGAGTTCCGGCCGCCAGCCGATGACACCGGTCGACTACACCGTCCTGGGCGTTTACCTGTTCCTGGTGGTCTGGATAGGAGGGCGTTACGGCTCCGGACAGAAGTCCCTCAAAGAATTCTTTCTCGGCAGCCGGACGATCCCATGGTGGGCCGCGGCCTGCTCCGGAATCGCGACGATGGTGAGCGCCATCGGGTACCTCGGAGCTCCGGGGCAGGCGTTTGCGTCTGATTGGACCTATCTCCAGGCGCGCTTCGCGTGGCCGATCGCAATCCTCATCACCTGTGTCCTGTTCATTCCATTCTTCTACAAGCTCGAAGTTTTCACCGCGTATGAATACCTGGAAAAGCGTTTCGACCTCAAGACGCGACTGCTCGCCGCGGTGATCTTCATCGTTCTGAAGTGTTTCTACACCGCTGTAGCGATCTACGCCCCGGCATTGGTGGTGGCGGAGATGACCGGCTTACCGTTCGGATGGATCTGTCTAGGAATTGGAGTCCTGACGACCGTCTATACAACCCACGGCGGGATGCGGGCCGTGATCTGGACCGACGCCATCCAGTTCGGTGTGCTGCTCGGCGGGCTGGTGGTCGCGTACTACGCGATCGTCGGCCGCGTCGAAGGTGGATTCAGTGAGATCGTATCCGTGGGGGGCTCCGAGGGAAAGTTTCGTTTCCTGGACTGGTCCACGAGCTTCGACACGGAGTTCACGGTGTGGGGCGGGCTGATCGGTGGGACATTCTTCCTTTTGAGCCAGTACGCGGTGGATCAAGCCGAGCTGCAGCGCTTCTTGACCACCTCATCAGTGCGCAACAGCCGACGGGCGCTGGTTTCCACCATGGTGTTCACCTCGTTGTACGGTGTCATGGTCTTCTTCATCGGAACGGCTCTCTATGTCTTTCATCTTCAGCATCCCGAGCTGGGAGGGGCACAAATGAACTCGGACCGCGTCTTTCCGAGATTCATCGTTGAATTCCTTCCCACCGGAGTTCGCGGCTTGTTGATCGCCGGGGTATTTGCCGCATCGATGTCAACGGTCAGCTCGATCCTCAACTCGCTGGCGACGGTCACCGTACGCGATTTTTACGAGCCTCTGACGCGAGGCAAGGGGACCGTGAACCTTGCCCGCTTGGCCACCGTTCTGTTCGGCTGCGCCGCGACGGGTCTTTCGGTCTACGCCGAGTCCTTCGGCACCATTCTCGTCGCGCAGGGCAAGATCCGAAACTTCTTCGGGGGCAGCCTGGTCGGAGTGTTTCTGCTCGGCATGATCTTTCCCCGAGTGAACGGCAACGGGGCCTTCCTGAGCATGGTTGCGTCGTTTGCGGCCACGGCTGCGCTGTCCGCACTGACCGACGTCTCGTGGCTTTGGTACAGCGCTTTCGCAACCGTCGTCTCGTTCGCAGCCGGCCTCGGCTATAGTTATGTGACCGAACGCCCGACAGACGCGCATCTCGATGGCCTCACTTGGCAGCGGAGGCGTTGATCGAGCGGAAAGTCAGCGGAGAGATATGGACATGTCAGCAGTTGCTTCGATGCGAGACTCGATCCTGCGGGCGGACACTCGCTTGAGCAAGTACCATCCCTTATCCCGCATTCTCTTCTACGACGATTTCGACGAGGGAGTCAACGGTTGGTGCGAACTCGTCGGAAATCACGCAGGCAACCTTGACGACATCCGAGAGATTGCCAGGGATTTCCGTCCCCCTCAACTCAGCAGTTGCACCTTCTTTGATATCGGAACACACGGGTCCATCGAAGGCACCTATTCTCTGAAGCTGGCCACGCGGGCTGTTCCGAACCATGCGGCGATCGCCATTAAACGACTCACCTATATGCGGCGTGGCCTGGTTCAGTTCGAGACCTATTTCACGTTCAAGGCCGAGCAAACCTTTGATCGGGCGGCGCTCAGCGGCTGGGACGGCAACAAGGCGCCATCAGAAAGACAGTTCGGAGATTTCTCATTCAGCAACGACATCTGTGATGGAGAGAACGGGAAGCGCTACATGGGGCTGGTTCGTTATCTCAATACCGATGTTGACGGAAATCTGGTCCAGAAATGGATGCACAAGACTTCAGTGCAACCGACCACCAGAATGGAGCGTCAGGGGGTTGTCCCTCCGAATCAGGATTTCCATACGGTGAACCCGGACGACTGGGAGGAGATTCCGGGCGGGAACCAGCCTCTCTGCTTCAACGAGACAGCTTCCAAGGTCAACTGGCACTACCTGAAATGGATCATGGACACCAGCAGACGCCGTATGGTCGAGCTGCAATGCAACGATAACGTGATGGATCTCAGCAGCATCGAAGTCCCGGTCTACGACGGACACTATCACGGCCTCCCTAATCTGCTGAACTTTCTATTGGATGTGCGAACCCGCACCAACGTACGTAACTTCCTGTATCTTGATTCGGTCCTCGTTTCGGTGGACTGGTAGGGAAAGCGAAAGTGCTGAGAAGATCGTTCACGGCTGTTCTCGAGAAGAACTCCACATTCACTTCTGATTTTGCGACGGAGCCCTACGAGGCGGGCTGGGCGCTTGAAGCCCGCTGGTTCGTTCGGATTCTCGAAATATCACCGGGAGCCGGACTCACGATGACGGCGCAGATTTCTCCCGACGGGCTCTTCTGGTGCGATGAAGAGAGTGGCCCTTTTTGCCTGAACGAGGTTGGTCTCGCTTCCATGCCGTTGCGGAACTTCGGCCAATGGTTGAGGCTCGACGCCAGGCTCAGCGGAAAGAATCCGCATGTCAAGGTGCTCATCTACCTGGCGGTCAAGGGATAGGGTAGCTTCGGGCGGCTTACGATCTCGAACGAATCATGCGGCCTCAGAGTCTCGTTGGCTCGTTCCGGCTGACAGCAGTTCCCGGATTTTCTACCTCCCGAAGTTTCGGCCGCTGTCCTCGATGAGTCGAAGCCGGCTGACAGGACTTCCGGGTTTGCATTGGATACCCGGATATCATTCCCAATGATGTGCCGTCGAGCTATATAATCTTGTTGACGAGTCGCTTGAGATGACCAACGCGGCCGCGGGACCCACGAAGACCGTCAAGGAACTGCTGAGTAAGACGGGTGGCGGCGTGGTCATGAGGTGAACAGCCATGGACGTGTCCGACAAACAGCGATTTAGCGTCAACAGTCCGCCGAGCCGAAGGCAGATGTTGCAGCGCATGGGCGCCGGCTTTCCGGCGTTGGCGCTGCTCGATGTCCTTTCGCGCGACGGCTTCTTCGCACGGGCCGCGCACGGAGCGGCCAGAGATTCCGCAACGGGCGGAATCCTCAGTCAGAAACCGGCCCACTTCGAGGCCAAAGCCAAGCACGCGGTCTTTCTCTTCATGAACGGCGCGCCGAGCCAGGTTGACACCTTTGACTACAAACCGGTTCTGACCAAGTTCAACAACACGCCGTACAAGGGCGATGCCGTTGTCGGCTCGAACAATCGTCCGATCGGGAACTTGATGCAGACGCCGTTTACATTCCGGCAGCACGGCCAGAGCGGACTTTGGATCACTGACTTGTTCCCTCACACGGCCAAGTTTGCCGACGACCTTTGCGTGATCCGCTCGTGCCACACCGACACGGCCGCCCATGCATCGGGCTGCTTGCAGATGAACACCGGCAGCGTGACGATCGGGAAACCTTCGTTGGGGTCATGGTTGAGCTATGGGCTGGGAACCGAGAACGAAAGCTTGCCGAGCTTTGTCGTCATGACCGACCCGCGAGGCGGCCCGATCAGCGGGGCGTCCAACTGGACGGCCGGTTTCATGCCGGCGGCCTTTCAGGGCACGCTGTTCCGCAGCAAGGGCGCGCCGCTGCTGAACTTGAAAACACCGGAGGGGGTCAGCGAAAGAACCCAGCGCGAGGCCCTCGACGTGCTCGGCGACTTGAACCGGCAGCACCTCGAGGCCCACCCGGGGGAATCGGAGCTGGCCGCGCGGATCGAGTCGTACGAACTGGCCTATCGCATGCAGACGGCCGCGGTCGAGGCGGTGGACCTGGATCAGGAGTCTCTTCAGACGCGGGCCCTGTATGGGCTCGATGACGACCTTACGGCTGATTTCGGGAGGAAGTGCCTGATTACGCGCCGGCTGCTCGAGCGCGGAGTGCGCTTCGTTCAGCTTTATTCCGGCGGCGGTCATATCGAAGACACCTGGGACGGTCACAACGATTGCATCTCGAATCATAAACTGCACGCCGGCGAGACCGATAAGCCGATCGCCGCGCTGATGAGCGATTTGAAACGCACCGGGCTGTGGGACGAAACGCTCCTCATCTGGGGCGGGGAATTCGGCCGCACCCCGACCAGCGAGGGTGTCGACAAGCCCGGCCGCGATCATGACTGGCAGGGCTTCACCATGTGGTTGTCGGGCGCCGGCGTGAAAGGCGGTCAAGCGATCGGGACTACGGATGAACTCGGTTTCAAGGCCGAAGAAGAGCCTTGCCACGTTTCCGACTTGCACGCGACGATTCTTCATCTGATGGGTCTCGATCACACGAAGCTCACCTACCTCTATCAGGGCCTCGACCAGCGAATCACGGGGGTGCGGGGCAACGTCGTCAAGAAGGCCTTGGTCTAGCAGCGCTCGTCCATTTCTCGCGCTTTCAACTTGTGCGGCTCAGGATGGGCCGTCAGGGCTTGTCCTCGCAGGTTCGCCCCATTTCTCCATTACGGAAGGCAGTTGAACCGGGAGGCGCGGCTACTCACGCCTTATGACCGGGCCTGTTATCCTTCAAGATTCCCGACAGTCCCAAACAATGACTCTTCCTGGAGGCACCCGATATGCAACAAGCCGGTTTCGCCTGGCTCGCTTACGCCCTGATGACCGTTTTCGCGTGGGGCACCTACGGCAATCTGCTGCACACCGGACAGCTCGGCATGGGCGATCCGGTCAACGGCCGCTATAAGGCCTTCCTCTTCGTAGGGATCGCCTATTTTCTGGTGGCCGTCCTGGCCCCGATCGCGGTTCTCGTTGCCGGCAACGCGAACTGGAATCTTCCGGTGAAGGGCGCCGGCTGGTCGCTGATCGCGGGCTGCGCCGGCGCGGTAGGAGCATTTGGCATCCTGCTGGCGTTCGGCGCCAAAGGGACACCTGCGGTCGTCATGTCGATCGTATTCGCCGGCGCGCCCATCGTGAACGCGATCGTATCGATGATCCTGCATCCGCCGGCGGGCGGCATGTCGAGCATTCGCTGGCAGTTTGCGGCGGGGATTCTGTTCGCGGCGATCGGGGGCTGCATGGTGACGCTCTACAAGCCGCCCCCGGCTCCCGCTCAACCATCCAGCGCCGTCCATCAAACGGTGGCGGCTGCGGGGAGCACCGCGGCACAAGAGAAGGCCGACTGACCTGAAACATCCCTCTGATCAAGAGGCGTTCACACCGGTCCGGGTGTTTCCCGCTTGAATGAGCCGCCGGCGGGCGGAGAAAAACCTAGCCTGCAGAGAGTGTGTGTTTCAGGAAATGCTGAAAGAAACGGATGCGCGGTTGTAAAACTGCACGCCACGTCCGCGCTGAAAGGTTCGGAGAAACTTCGGCGGACCGCTACCGAAGAGCCAGCAGGATCGAGTCCGTCGCCATATTGATGAAAGGCTCGGGGTAGAGGCCGATCAGCAGAGTGAAGACGGCGCTCGCGACCAGCGCAATCTTCGTTCCCAAGCCTGGCGCGATGACGGCGGGTTCGAGGCTCTCGCTGAGGAACATGGCTCGGACAATGCGGAAGTAGTAGTAGGCGGAGACGGCAACGTAGAGCGCTCCGGCAATGGCAAGCAGGTAGCTGCCTGCTTCGAGCAGGCCGAGGAAGATGAAATACTTGCCGTAGAAACCGGCCATGGGCGGAATGCCAGCGAGAGAAAGCAACAGGACGAGCATCAGAATCGCGTAGCCGGGATGGCGGTGCATCAACCCGTTCAGGTCATCGATGTCTTCGGCGGCATGACCCTCCCGGCGCATCGCGGAGATCAGGGCGAAGACGCCGAAATTCATGAAGATGTAGACCAGAATGTAGAGCGAGATGCCCTTGAGGCCCGTCTCGTTGCCCGCAGCGAGCCCCAGCAGGATGTAGCCGGCGTGCGAGATCGAGCTGTAGGCCAGCAGTCGTTTGAGGTTGTTCTGCGTAAGAGCGGCGATGTTGCCCAAGGTCATCGTCAGCAGGGCAACGGCCCCGAACAACGGCATCCACAGTTCCTGAACGCTTACGAGTGGCACGAGGAAGATGCGCATCATCATCGCGAACGAGGCGGCCTTCGACGCTACCGAGACGTAGGCGGTGATGGGCGTCGGCGCGCCTTCGTAGGCGTCGGGCGCCCACATATGAAACGGCACGACCGAGATCTTGAAAAACAGGCCCACGGATGTGGTGACCAATGCGATCAGCAAGACCGGGTCGGAGATCTCGCGCCCGGCAACGGCGTCGGCGATGGCGGCGAGGTTCGTCGAACCGCTTATGCCGTAGAAGATCGAGAAGCCATAGGCCAGAAATCCACTCGAAAGCGCGCCCAGGATGAGGTATTTCATCGCGGCTTCGTTGGACCGCAGCTCGTTGCGCAGGAAGCCGACCATGACGTAGAAGCTGAGGGCCATCAGCTCCAGACCGATGAAGAGCGTGACCAGTTCGTAGCCCTGCGCCATGACCGTCATGCCGGCCTGCGCGAAGAGCATCAACCCGTAGAACTCGCCGCGATTCGACTTCTCGTCGTCCATGTAGCGCGAAGCGATGATGATCGCCAAGATCGCGGACACGACGAAGATGTAGTTGAAGAAGACGGAGAAGCCGTCCACGGCCATCGAGCCGCCGAGAGCGAAACGTTGACCATTGGCTGCGACGTCCTCGCAGTGCTGCCATAGAGCAACGGCGACGAACCCTTCACCGACAAGCGCGGTCAGGGCATTCCAGCGGCCCTGCTTGAGCAGGAAGTCCGTCAGGAGAATGCCGCAACCAAACAGGCTGAGGAGAATCGCCGGTTTGAGGACGAAAAAGTCGGTCCAGGTAAAAAGAGGGTCCATCAGTCTTGCACCAGCGAGGCGACCCGCACGCCGTCGGTCAGGGGATTCGGAATTCCGTTGCGGCTGTAATACTCAGGATCGACGCGCTCGACGATGCGAGCGACGGGCTTCTCGAGAACCGCGAAGTGCTGCTTCGGGTAGAGCCCGATCCAGAAGCACCAAAGAACCAGCGGCGCCATCACGCAAATCTCGCGCAGATTCAAGTCGCGCAGGATCTCGTTCTTGGGGTTCGTCATCGGGCCCAGCATCGTGCGCTGGAAGAGCCACAACAGATAGGCCGCGCCGAGCACGATGCCCAGCACCGCGAAGGCGGCCCAGGTCACATCGCGCTCGAAAGCGCCTCGCAGGATCGTGAACTCTCCGATGAACCCGTTGAGCCCCGGCATGCCCATCGACGCCAGGATCGAGATCAGAAAGATGGTGGTGTAGATCGGCATGCGATTCGCGAGTCCGCCGTAGTCGGCAATCTCAAGCGCGTGCCGCTGCTCGTAGACAATGCCGATCACCAAGAAGAGAAGGGGCGTCGAGAGGCCGTGATTGAGGCCCTGAAGAATGCCGCCGGCGATGCCGTTCGGGTTCAGCGCGATGATGCCGAGCGTGCAGAAACCCAGGTGGCTCACCGAGGAATACGCGATGAGCTTCTTCCAATTCTTCTGCATCAGCGAAACGAGCGCACCGTAAACGATCGCGATGATCGAAAGCACGGCGATGATCTGCACCGTGGTCGCATCGCTCGCGGCTTCCGGCAACAGCGGGATCGAGAACCGCACCAATCCGTAGAGCCCCATTTTCAGCAGGACGCCCGCCAGGATCACCGAACCCGCCGTGGGGGCTTCCGTATGGGCATCCGGAAGCCAGGTATGCAGCGGGAACATCGGCACCTTGATCGCGAAGGCAATGAAGAAGCCCCAGAACAACCAGATCTGCATGTCGAGCGGAACCTGTGTTCGCATCAGGTCTTCGATCGCGAAGGTGTAGACCCCGAACTGCTCGGCGTGCTTGAAGTAAAGCGCCAGCATCGCCAGCAGCATCAGCACCGAACCGGCCAGGGTGTAAAGGAAGAACTTGATGGCCGCGTAGAGCCGCCGGGCGTGTCCCCAGATGCCGATGATGAAGTACATCGGCACGAGCATGATCTCCCAAAAAACGTAGAACAGGAACAGGTCCAGAGCCATGAAGACGCCCAACATTCCGGCTTGCAGGAACAGGAAGAAGGCGTAGTATTCCTTGACCCGCTCTTCGATGGCCGTCCACGACGAGAGGATCGACAGGAACCCGACGACCGTCGTCAGCATGATCAGCAGCAGCGAGATGCCGTCGATGCCCAGGTAGTACTCGACCCCCAGCGCCGGAATCCACGACACGCGTTCGACGAATTGGTAGTCCGCGATGCTGTTGTCGAACCAGAAAACCAGCGGCAGCGACACCAGGAAGCCGGCGAAGGCAGCCAGGTTCGCGACGATGCGTATGAGCTGCTTGTTCTCCTTGGGCAGCAGCAGAAGGATGAACATGCCCACCAACGGGGTCAGCCAGACGATGCTGAGTATGTGCTCTTTCATGGCTCTATCAAAACGCCCCCACAGGGGCTCTCACCTTTTCCGGCCTCATGGAAACAGGTAGTAAGTCAAGATCACCAACACGCCCGCGACCAGGAAGAACGCATAATTCTGCACCATGCCCGTCTGCAACATGCGGATCGGGTAGGAGGCGCACTTGATGCTGAACGCCATCAGCCGTATCGAGCCGTCCACGATCCAGGTGTCCCACCAGATGGTGACGTTCGAACTCAACCGCGTCAGCCATCCGGCGCCGTTGACGCCGCCGTCAATGACCCTGGCGTCGAAATTCGAACACGCGGCGCCGCCGCCCTTGGCGAAGCCATTGACGAACAGGGTGTCGTAGATCTCGTCGACGAAGTACTTGTTGTAGAGAAGGCGGTGCAGGCCGGAACCCAGGCGTTTCTGCATCGCGTCTCCCTCGCGCGTACGGTCGAACATCGACTTCGCGAGGAAGATGCCGGCGAGCGCCAGTCCGACGGACGCCGCCATGAGCAGCCATTCCATGCCCGTTCCATGATGCTCGCCCGCGCCCAGCGCAGTCGGCATGGCGACGGCCGGCTCGAGGTAGTGCTCGAACGCGGTGACGTACAGTCCGATATCAGCGAAGGCCGCGGGCGTCGCAACCCAGCCGCCGAAGATGCTCAGCACTGCCAGTGCGATCAGCGGGATCGTCATCGTGCGCGGCGATTCGTGGACGTGGACGCCGGGGTCCACCCGGTCGTTGCCGAAGAACGTAAGGTAGATCAGCCGGAACATGTAGAACGCCGTAAAGCCCGCAGTGATGAAGCCGAGAATCCAGAGCCCCGGATGATGAGTCGACCAGACCTGCCAGAGGATCTCATCCTTCGAGAAGAAACCGGCAAGGCCGGGCATTCCCGCGATGGCGATCGCGCCGATGAGCATGGTCCGGAACGTTGTCGGAATCTTATGCCTCAGCGCTCCCATTTTCCGCATGTCCTGCTCACCGCCTACGGCGTGGATCACCGAGCCGGATCCCAGGAACAACAGGGCCTTGAAGAACGCATGGGTATAGAGGTGGAAAATACCCACCCAGAACGCCCCTACGCCGCAGGCGAGGAACATGTATCCGAGCTGACTCACGGTCGAGTAGGCCAGAACACGCTTGATGTCGTGCTGCACGAGACCGATCGTCGCGGCAAAAATCGCCGTCAGGGCGCCGACGACGGCGACGATGGTCATGGTCTGCGGCGTGAGCACGTAGATCGCGCTCGAGCGCGCCACCATGTAGACGCCCGCCGTCACCATCGTTGCGGCATGAATCAGCGCGGAGACCGGCGTCGGGCCTTCCATCGCATCGGGAAGCCATACGTAGAGGGGAAGCTGCGCCGATTTGCCCGCCGCTCCGATGAATAGCAGCAGCGTCATCACGCTGAGCACGCCGAACCCGGCCGTCTCGGCCTGGATCCCGCCGGCTTCGAGCGCCGGGCCGATCTCCGTGAAGGTCACCGTGCCCAGCGTCGTGAACATCAGCAGCATGCCCAGCACGAAAGCCGCGTCCCCGATGCGGTTGACGAGAAACGCCTTGTTCGCGGCGTTGGACGCCGATTTCCTGTGGAAGTAGAAGCCGATCAGCAGGTAGCTGCATAGCCCCACGCCTTCCCATCCGACGAACAGCAACAAGTAGTTGTTCGCCAGCACCAGCGTGAGCATGAAGAAGATGAAGAGATTCAGATAGCCGAAGAAGCGGTAGTATCCGCCGTCATGGGCCATGTAACCGATCGAGTAGACGTGGATCAGAAAGCCCACGCCGGTGACGACCAGGATCATCACGCTGCTGAGCGGATCGAGCAGGTAACCCCAGTCAGCGGTGAAGTCGACCAAAGCGCCGGAAGAGGTGGCCGTCTTGAGCCCGGCAAGCCAGGTGAACTTCACGACCTCGTGCGAATGGCCCTCGACGCTCCGCAGCTCGAAGATCGCGCCGGCGGAAAAGATGAACGACAACAGCACCATTCCGGGGCAGATGAAGCTGATGAGCTTCTTGCCGGGAGGGTCGTGGTGTTCGCCGTGGCCATGGCCATCGTGGCCATGGGCGTTCTGCGGATCCAGGCGGCGTCCGAAGAACAGCATGATCACCGCCCCGATGAGCGGGAACACGGGGATGAGCCAGATGCTATCGAGGAAGAACATTTGTCTTCAGCTTCGTTTCAACTCTTCAAGACCCCTACCACCGCAGGATGTCGATCTCGTCAGCGTGCACGGTTTCCTTGTTCCGGAACAGAGCGATCAGGATGCCCAGGCCCACTGCCGCCTCGGCCGCGGCGTCGGTGATCACGAAGATCGTAAACACCTGACCGTTGATGTTCTGCAGGTAATCGGAGAACGCGACAAGATTGATGTTCACCGCATTGAGGATCAGTTCGATCGACATCAAGATGACGATGATGTTGCGGCGCGTCAGGACGCCGACCGTCCCGATAATCAACAGCGCCATGCTGAGCACCAAGTAGTGTGTTACCGGCATCTTGTCTTGACTCGAATCCGTCCTGCGCCTATTCCTATTCCGCTCCCGGCCGCGCTTTCGCCATCACGACCGCCCCGATCATCGCCACCAGCAACAGGATCGAGGCCAACTCGAATGGCAGCAGGTACTCGGAGAAGAGGACTTGTCCGATCTGCTCGGAGTTGGTGGTAACCGTCCCGATCTCGGCAGGCGGGGTGGGCTCGCCCATCTGAAACGAATCGGCGCCCTGCCACAGGAAGTAGCCCAACTCGCCTGTCAGCAGCACCGCGACGATCAACACGATCCACAACTGGGAAGAGAACCGCCGCTGCTTGCTCTCCTCGCTGACCGGCACCAGCATGATCACGAACAGGAACAGGACCGTAATACCGCCAATGTAGAGGATGATCTGAACGCCGGCCAGGAACTCGGCGCCTTGCAGCAGGTAGATGCCCGCGACGCCGACCAGAGTGCTGATCAGCCACACCGCCGAGTACACGACGTTACGGCGCGTGATCGTCATCAGGGCGCTGAACAGGATCTGAACGGCGAAGAGATAAAAAAGGATGCTGTCTAGCTGCATGACTGAACAGGAGCCGCGAGGCTTCTCAAAAAACGAGCTACCCAGAATACATCAAAACCGTCTGGCGAAGGGCTGGAAACTTCGCCGCTCTTGCAGGCCGACCGGCAGTGCCGAAGCAACCTTTGAAACTAGTGTTTGTACTCCGTCGGAAGGGGGCCTTCTTCGAGCATCTGGCGATCCCAGATCGCGCCTTCCCGGGTGTAAGAGGCCAACTCGAAATCCTGAGTCAACTCCAGAGCGTCGACCGGACAGGCGTCTTCGCAGAGCCCGCAGAACATGCAGCGAGACACGTCGTAGGTGAACGTGGTCAGTTCCTTACGGCGCGTCTCCTTGTTGCGCTCGGCGCCGACAACGATCAGTTGCTCGGGACACGCCAAAGCACACAGGTTGCAGGCGATGCACAGCGTCTCATCCGTGTCGGGATGAACGTTCAGCCGCGGTGCTCCGCGGTAACGCTCGGCCACAAGCGGCCGCTCTTTCGGGTATTGCTCGGTGTAGATAAGCGATGGCTTCTGATTGCGGAACGTCACCGCCAATCCCTTGATGAGGTCGACGAGAAAAACGGCTTTCAGAAGCTCTTTCATATCTTGATTCTACCCTCCCATCACGACGTGAACAACAGTACGATCCCGTTGACGATCAGCCCCCCCATGCTAATGGGGATCAGGTACTTCCAGCCCACCTGCATGAGCTGGTCGTAGCGGAATCGTGGAAACGTTCCACGCACCCAAATGAATACGTAGATGAAAATCAGGACCTTGAAGAGAAACCAGAAGAATCCGATGATCAACTCGTTGATCATCGGGATGGCGAACAAGCCGGCCACCAGAAACATCGCCAAGGCCAGGACGCCCATGATGGCTTTCTCATAGGCCAGCGTGACTCGCACAGCGCCAAGGGCGCAACCGGCGCCGATCACGACGAACAGAAGAATCGGAAAGGCGACATTCAGCGGAGTTTCCAGAAATCCAACGTTTGCGAAGGGCCGCAACCACCCGCCGAAGAAGACCGTGACCGCAATGCCGCAGATCACGAAGATGCTGGCGTATTCAGCGAGGAAGAAGAGGGCCCACCGGAAACCGCTGTATTCGGTGTGGAAGCCGGCGACGATCTCGGATTCCGCTTCCGGCAAATCAAACGGCGCGCGGTTCGTTTCGGCCACGGCAGCGATGATGAACACCACGGCCGGCACCAGCATCAGGCCGTAGTTCGAGAATGCGATCCATACGCCCTTGTCGAGCTGAGACTGTACGATTCCCTGCATGCTCAGCGTCTCGGCAACCATGAGAGCGGTGACGGTCGTGAATCCCAGCGGCACTTCATAACTCACCATCTGCGCCGCCGAGCGCAGCGCGCCGAGCAGGGAGTATTTGCTGTTCGACGACCAGCCGCCGAGGATCAACCCGAGAATGCCCAGGGACGACATCGCCAGGATGAACAGGATCCCGATGTTGACGTCGGCGACGTAGAACTTGTCGCTGAAGGGAATCACGGCGAATGCTGTCAAAGCAGTGAACGTCGAGAGAACGGGCGCGCCCCAGAAAATCCATTTATCGGAGGCGGCCGGAATGATGTCTTCCTTGAGCATCAGCTTGAAAGCGTCCGCCAGGGGCTGCAGGAACCCGTACGGACCTACTCGCATCGGTCCCAGACGCACCTGCAGATCCGCGAGCACTTTGCGCTCGGCCAGCACCATGTAGCCGGCGACCAACGGGAACACCGCGACGATCAGAAGGGTCGCGATGATCGGCTGCAGGTAGGGGTTGTCGAGGATCTCTTCCATCAGAGTCGTTTCACGGGCCTCAGCGGTCCACCTCTCCCAGCACGATGTCGATGGTGCCGATGATCGCCACGACGTCGGCGACCAGACAGCCGCGGCACATTTCATCGAGCGCCTGAAGATTCACGAACGACGGCGGCCGCACGCGCAGGCGGTAGGGCTGCGTCGAGCCGTCCGACACGACGTAATAGCCCAACTCGCCTTTGGGAGCCTCGATCGACTCGTAGGCCTCGCCGATCGGCGGCTTGAACACTTTGGAAACCCTGCCCTTGATGGGGCCTTCCGGCAGGCTGTCGACCGCCTGGCGGATGATCCGCACCGACTGACGGAACTCCTGCATCCGCACGATGTAGCGGTCGTAGGTGTCACCGTTGGCGCAGGTCGGGATGTCGAAGTCGTATTTCTCGTATCCACAGTAGGGCTGGGCCTTGCGCAGGTCCCATTCGACGCCCGCCGCCCGCAGCACGGGACCCGTCACCCCGTAGGTTTTGCAGGCCTCGGCATCGAGGATGCCGACGCCCTTGGTGCGGCCGACCCAGATGCGGTTGGTCGTCAGCAGCTCTTCGTATTCGTCGACTTTCTTCTCGAACCAGTCGCAGAAGGCATGGCAATCCTTCTCGAAGGTGTCGTACGTCTCGTACTGCAGGCCGCCGATGCGGAACGCATGGGTGGTCAGGCGCGCTCCGCAGTACTTCTCGAAGATCTTGAGGACCTCTTCGCGCTCCCGGAAGCAGTAGAACACCGGTGTCATCGCTCCGATGTCGAGGGCGTGCGTCCCGAGCCAGAGCAGGTGGCTCGCGATCCGGTTCAGCTCCGTCAGGATGACGCGGACGCATTGGGCGCGCTCGGGAACTTCAATCCCGCCGAGGGTTTCCACCGCCAGGCAGTAGCCCAGGCCGTTGGAAACGGCCGCCACATAGTCCATGCGATCGACATAGGGCGCGAACTGCTGGTAGGTGCGGTTTTCGGCGATCTTCTCGACGCCGCGGTGCAGGTAGCCGATAACACAGTCCGCCCCCATCACCTTCTCGCCGTCGAGCTTGAGGATCACGCGCAACACGCCGTGCGTGGACGGGTGCTGCGGCCCCATGTTGAGGACCAGTTCGTTGGTGTCGAGAAACGTCGTTGAGGTCGCCATTATTGAGCGCTCTCGATCTGCAGGTTCTCGCGGACCCAGTCCTGGTCCTGCTGGATGATGGAGTATTCCTTGCGCAAGGGATGGCCCTGCCACTCGTCCGGCAGCAGGATGCGCGTCATGTTCGGATGGCCTTCGAACTCGATGCCGAACATGTCGAAGACTTCGCGCTCCAGCCAGTCGGCGGTCCGGTGGAGGGTGGCCGCCGTGTTCGGTTTCTCGTCCGCGCCGGCGGATGCCTTGATCCGGATTCGCGTGTTCCTGGCGAAGGAATAAATGATCCAGATGACTTCGAACCGTTTTTCCTTCTCGGGGTTGTCGACCGCGGTGATATCGACGAGGTAATCGAAATCCTGTTCGAGCTTCAAGTACTCGATGATCGAGGCGACCGAGGGCAACTCGGCCACGAGGAAATCCTGGCCGCGGTAGGTCGAGAACTCCTTGATCGCATCGCCGAACCGCTCGGTGAGCGCGTCGACGAGGGACCCTTGCCACGGCTCGACCTCCATGACGGCAGGAGCTTTCTTCGGCGGAACCTTCGGGCGGGGAGGTCTCGCCGGGGCGGCGGGTTTCACGGCGGCGCCAGGGCTTGCAGCGGGCGGCTTGGCCGCAGCGGCGGGCGCCGTCCCGGAAGGCTTGTCGGCTCCGGAAGAGGCAGCTTCGGCCGATGCGGCCTTCACCGGCTCGGCTTTGGGTTGTGCTGCTGCGGGTGGAGTTTGCGCCTCAGGCTTCTTGTCTTCGTCCATCTTGTGCGGGTCCCGAAGCCTGTTCGAAAAGACAACAGCGGGCGCTGGCTCTGAAAGAGAACCTAAGTGGTATCACAGCAATCGATGAAGTGTCAATCAAACGGCTCCTGACTGTCATTGCAATGGAGAGCGTTCCCCTTTCCCGGCATGGGTTCATTTTCGTTGGCGCCAGCGGAAGCGGCCCGGAGGGCGGCGAGCGCTGCGCTTCGAGCATTTTCCTGGGGCAAACGGGATTCTGCGCACTCTCGCAGGATTTCCCAGCGAACAGTGCTCGTCGTGAGGTCCACTCACAACGGTTGACGGTGCGCAGACCTGTGCACTTCCCCTCACCCTCATCTGCACTTGTGCGCAACAGTTTGCCGCAAAAAATTGGAAGCGGAGGGCAGGAAAGCATTGATTTAGCGGAGGGTTCGACACCCCGGCCGGCGGTTCCCGGCGGTGTGCCCCGTGCGCAACAACGGCGGACCGAACGGACTTGGAAGCCGTATTTCGTGACTCACGTCTCGTGATTCGTGAAAAACCTCAAGGGCCGTCTTGCGCGCACCAAGCGGCCCCGCGCCTCGTCCTGACGGTCCTCTCACCCACTTCGCCTCGCCACGTGGTGAGCAATGCAGGCTAGAATCTTGGTCGCATCTCGAAGCCGTTCGATTCGAAACACGGAGGACCTCAAATGACTTGGACTCGCATCGTCCTGTTGACAACCCTATCAGTGACACTCGCGCTGCCGGCCGGCGCCCAGGAGCCGCGCCGCTTTACGCGGACCCCCTATCTTTCCGGACCCGACGATCCCGAACGGGGGCAGGTTCGGGGCACGATCCAGCTTGGTGAAACGGTGGTGATCGAGATCCCGGGCGGATTCGACAGCATCCTCGAACCGGGCGTTGTGCCGGAGTTGAGCGAGCGGCGCCATTCGCGCCGCGGCGGACCGTTCGAGATCGAAGGGGTGAAACCCGGCGATTGGCTGGCGATCCACATCATCGACGCCCAGCCGGGGCCTTACGGGTATTACAACAACGGCGGGCCGTTTCGCGGCAGCCTGCGCCGGGTCGCTCCGATCAAGGACGGGATGCTGCATTTCCCGCCCGATTTCGTGGTCCCAGTGCGTCCCATGGTCGGGATTGTCCAGGTCGCGCCTCGCATCAACCACCCCGGCGGGGCATGGAACCACGGCGGCAACCTCGATCTGAACTCGGTGCAGGCCGGCAGCACAGTCTACATCCGCGCCCAGCGCTACAAGGGTCTGCTCACGATCGGCGACACACACGCCTATCAGGGGGATGGCGAGCTCACCGGCACCGGCGTCGAGATCGACATGACCGTGACGATCAAGGTCGAGCGCGGCCCGGACTTTCCCAACGGCGGCGTTGTCGTCGAGACGGCCGAGAAATGGTACGCAACCGGTGTCGCCGCTGACTGGGAAACGGCTCTCAAAATCGCATGGACCGAAGCGGTGGCGCTCGTCGAGCACCTCTACGACACCAACGCCGAGCACGCCAACCGGATCGTGGGAACCATCGGCGACGCCCTGCCAGGATATGCCGCCGGCAAGCTCAACACCCGCGGCTTCCCCAATGACAGGGCCTACGTAACCCTGCAGATCGGGATTCCGAAGTCGCTCAAGAGAACCGGGAGGCCGTTCGAGCCGTAAACGTCCTTTTCACGCCGGTGGTCCTCTGCCGCGAGTGAAGACTGGAGGTAGCACCCGGTCGCTGCGAAGTGGTATCTTATGGGCACCACACTCCATCTTCAACCCTTGTCGGGCAGCTCCTGTTGGCTGCCCGATTTTTTTCGCCTTGTCAGGGAGGTTCCCATGCCGGGTTTCACACGCAGGCAGTTCTCGCGGTGCGCCGCCGGAGGTCTTTCCGGACTGCTGTTGTCCGGTTGCGGTTCGGAGGGCGGGGAAGAGGCGAGGGAGGACAGCCCGAACGACGGGCACAAGTCAACCTTCGCGGGCGTCCGCATCGGCGTGCAGAGCTACAGCTTCCGCGACCGGTCGATGGACGAAGCGATTGCCGGGATGGCCGAAATCGGATTCGGCGAGTGCGAGATGTTCTCCGGCCACCTGGAGCGGAATGACGGCGTGCAGAGGGACCGTGAAGAGTTGCGCGAGTGGCGGCTCACGACTCCCCTGTCGCACTTCGAAGAAGCCGGCAAGAAGTTCAGGGATGCCGGGATCGACCTCTACGCCTTCAACTACAGTTTTCGCGACGACTTCACCGAGCCGGAGATCGAGCGGGGTTTCGAGATGGCCAAGGCGCTCGGCGCGAAGGTCATTACGGCGTCATCGAACGTTACGACGGCCAAGAGGATCGATCCCTACGCCAGGAAGCACCAGATGCGGGTGGGCATGCACAACCATTCCCGGATCCACGAGAACGAGTTCGCCCGCCCGGAGGACTTCGACGCCGCCCGCATGGGCGCCTCCGAGTTCATCGCCATCAACCTGGACATCGGTCATTTCACCGCCGCCAACTTCGACCCGGTCTCGTACATCGAGAAGGAACACGCCGACATCCTGACCCTGCATGTCAAGGACCGTAAACGGGATCAGGGCGACAACATGCCCTTCGGCGAAGGCGACACGAAAATCGTCGAGGTCCTGCACCTGCTGCGCGACAGGAAGTACCCGATCCCCGCCAATATCGAATACGAATACAGGGGGGAAGACACCGTGGCCGAAGTTCGCAAGTGCTTCGAGTACTGCAAATCGGCGCTGACGGCGGGATAGCAGGCCGAGATTCGAAAAAAGCCGTGATTCGTGTTTCGTGTCTCGTGTTTCGTGAGAACCATTCGCGGGGGCTTGGTTCGCTCCAGAGGAAATACCTGACGGCCAGTGGACCGAAAAGGCCGCGATTCGAGAAAAGGCCGTGTTTCGTGATTCGTGACCCTGACGCTTTTCGTGTCCCCGCGTGGTGAGATCTGTGGGTCAGAAGGCGTAGCCTACAGCGGTCACCAGACCGTAGTCGTTGCGTTGCACGCCCGCGCTGGGCGGGTTGCTGTCGAATCGATCGAAGAGGCTCAAGCTCCAACTGAATCCCGCCAGTATGGGAATCCGCGCGGTGCTGTCGAACTCGATGCGGTAACGCCCGGTCTGCACGAGGTTGGGGATGAAGGAGACCGTCGTGATGACATCGACCTCATCGAACAACTCGATGCGGTAGTCGATTCCGGCGACGGCCTCTCCACTGCTTGCTCCGACCTCGGGAACCGCTCCGGGCACATCCTGAAATTGCTCGTTGGTGATGGTAAAGCCGCCGAGGAATGAGAATTGCGTCGTCTGGGTGTCCTGGAACTTGTAGCCGTAGCCTCCGCCCAGCCGTGAGCGCAGATTCAATCGCTGCCGGTCATTGCGTTCCAGGCCGAGCAGGCCGAAGGCGAACTGGCGGGTGCTGAAGAACCGGTCGTAGCGGGCGTCGGCGGTCTGGCGGCTGGTGGGCTCGGAGTCTTCCTGCCGGGTAAAGAGCGATGTGGCGCTTGCGGAGATCTGATATTTCGGCCTGCGGTATTGACCCCTGAGGCCCAGCGAAGACGAGTTCAAACGGGAATTGCCGCGAGTGAAGTTGAAACCTACGTCCACCGCGCCCTCGAGAATGTCGAAGAAGCCCGGCAGCTTGTCGTCATAGAACCTGATGCGGACGACCTCCGGGACTTCGACCGTCAATACTCCTTCCTCTTCGCTGGCGACCTCGATTTCTTGTCCGGTCTGCTCGAAACTGCCGCGAACCATGTGTCCGCTCTCGAGTTCTATCTCGACCTTGTCCTCGGTGATGAGCTCTTTCACGTGCTCCCAATCGATGCTGAGGGTGCCGGCATAGCCGGTCTTGAACGACAGTTTTTTCTCTTCGAGCTTTTGGAGCTCACCGGTCAGCCGGTCGCCGTTGTCGAGGATGACCGTGTCCGCTCCGTGCAGACCGGGGACGGCGAATATCAATAGAAACAAGGCGGCGCTAGGCCGCAGGAACCTCAATGGAGCCTGCATCATGGTGTCTGTTCGTCGGTTGGGTAGATAGCCAGCCTGCATGTCTCACCACCCGACGGTCGAAGCACGCGAAAAAAGGCCGTGATTCGTGTTTCGTGTCTCGTGATTCGTGAAAACCATCGGAAGTGGCTTGGTTCGCTCAAGAAGAAATGTCTGACGGCCAGTGAACCGGAAAGGCCGTGTTTCTTAACACGAGGGTTAAAGGAGGCGATTTGGCAAGTACGCCTGCGCGCGCCTTTTTCCTCCACCCGGCTCGCGCCTCGTCCTGACGGCCCTCTCACGCACTTCGCCTCGCCACGTGGGGAGAAATACAGGCTAGCGCGCCAACTCCCAAGCGACATGGCGCAATTCGGGGGCGATGAGCTTTTCCCAGGCCAGCCGCACGGCGGCGGGCGAACCGGGTGTGGAGAAGACGACCTTGCCTGCGCAAACGCCCGCGGTTGCTCGCGAAAGCATCGCGGCAGCCCCGACTTGTTCGTAACTCAGCATCCGGAAGATCTCTCCGAAGCCCGAGAGGACCTTGTCGAGCCGGGCGCTGATCACGTCGTAGGTGCGGTCGCGGCGCGACAACCCGGTGCCGCCGTTGAACAGCAGGACCTGCACTTCCGTATTGGCCGCGAGTTCGTCGAGGATGCCGCGAATCTGCTCCGGTTCATCTTTCACGATACGGGAAGAATGGACGCTGTGCCCGGCTTCGACGAGCTGCTCGCGCAGATATTTCCCGTTGACGTCGGTCTCCTCGGTGCGCGTGTCGCTCACGGTAACGATCGCAACCGAGACGGGACCTCTCTCGGAGGCCTTCTTGCGGTGTTCGCCGGCGCTGCCTGAACTCATGGTTCCTCCTCCTTTGCGGGAACGGTGTCCCATTGCCTACAAAGATCAGCATGGCGAAGCTCGCAGCCGGAAGCAAATCAGCGCGGTGCAGCTTGTCTTTCTCACTACGGGGCGAGGCGAAGTGGATGCTAGGGTCGACAGGACGAGGCGCGAGCCGCTTGGCGCAAGCAACATGGCCTTTAAGGTTTTCACGAAACACGAATCACGGCCTTTTTGCGAATCACCGGGTTTTACGAGACGTGGCCTGAACGTAAGCTGACTTGGAGCAACGGCCGTACCGCCTGTATTGGTTTTGGGGTCACGAATCACGAGACACGAGACACGAATCACGTCCTTTCTTCGCGTACTCCGCTTCCGCATGGCGTTTCAATCCCTGGCCCACGCCGGTGAAACCGCGCCGCATGAATCCGCCGAAACACCGCAGCACGATCGGCGCAAGCACGCCGCTCAGTCGGTCGGTGTTGCGATAGACGCAGCTTGTCCCGCTCTCCGCTTCCAGGTGCTGCTCCCGCAGCGCGGCCAGCAACCAGCGCGCCCCGAAGGTCTTTCCCCAGGCAATCAGCCTGATGGGCTCGAATGCGGACATGGTTTCGGTCATCGGCATCTTCAGCGGCCCCATCCTGACCCGAAGATGAACCGCCGAACCGATCCCGAAATCCGTCCGTGCTCGCGGTGTGAACGGATTCCAACGATGGTAATTCTCGACGTCGGTGAGGATGTCCCAGACGAAAGCGGCCGGCGCCTCGATCCGGATGGGCCCGGTCCGCACTTCAATTCCGCTCATGCTCATCACCGCCGTGTTTCTCAAGAGTCCCGGCCCACGCGCTCGTCCTCTCCCAAAGCAATTTCGACGCGCTTTCGTCGCTGCTTTCTCCAGATGATTCCGCGATGCCGCAGCGATAGTAATACGCCCCGCCTTGCCATGAGGGCTCGCTGGCGCACATCACGGCGGTTTGCGCTCCGGCCCGAGGAGGCAGCAACGCCAGGGATGACAGCGCGGACGCGATTCGATGGAAGACGCCGTCGGTCCTCCCTCCGAGGATTGCCGTCCGCGTGAGATTGGTGTCGACGGAACCCGGGTGTAATGCGGCAGACCGCAGGTTGTAGCGGTCCGCGAACCTTCTTTGGATCTCGAACGAAAAGTGAACCAGCGCCAGCTTCGACAACCCGTACGCATCCCATGAGTGGTAGCGGTCGAGGCCGCTGAAAAGCTGATCGTTCTTCACTCTTTCGTGCAGGCGCGAAGACACGTTGACGACCCGCGCGTCCCCGCACTCCAGGCCGGTTCGTTTCAGGAGCGGGAGCAACAGGCTCGTCAGATGGAAGGTCCCGAGGTAGTTGGCGCGCCAGTGAATCTCGAAGCCGTCCTTGCTCAGGGGCGGTTTCTTTCGCGGGCTGAGTATGTTCTTGTGAATCCCGGCGTTGTTGATCAGTACGTGCAGCCTGCCGACCTGGTTGTCCTCGTACCATTTCGCGAAGCCTTTGACGCTCTCGGCATCGCACAGGTCGAGTGCACGGGCTGCGACTCGGCCCTGGCTGGCGCCGGCCCTGCGCAGGTCGTCCTTCAGGGAATGCTCCATGGCTGCGACCTCGCGCGTACGGGTGACAACGACATCGGCTCCCCAATTCGCGAGGATCCCGGCGGTTTCGTACCCGAGGGAACCGGGAGAGGCACCGGTGACGATGACGCGGTGCCCCGACATGTCGACCCTTTCCGCCGTGGGTTTGCGGCTGATCAGACGCAGCAGGTGATGGAGCGACCTAGCCTGCATTTCTCACCACCCGACGGTCGAAGCACACGATAAAAGGCCGTGATTCGTGTTTCGTGTCTCGTGATTCGTGAAAAACCTTAAAGGCCATGTTGCGCGCGCCTTTTTCCTCCGTCCGGCTTGCGCCTCGTCCTGAAGGCCCTCTCACGCACTTCGCCTCGCCGCGTGGTGAGAAATGCAGGCTAGCTACCGAACGCGGCATGCTTCCGGATGGATCAGCGCGATTCCCGGGATTTCGCCGCCAGGGCTTCGCTCGCTTCCCACAGCCTGGCGCCGTTGTCCGGATCCGATGCGGTTCTGGAAACCGCCTTCCTTTGCATCATGTGCAAGTACATCCCCGCGCTGAAGCGCCGGTCCACCGTCTACCCCAACCATCGGACGCCCTCGAAACCCACTCTCCAAACGCCGAACCCATCTGCACCCATGCTGAACGCCTCATTATTCCAAGTTGGCGGTCCGAGGTTAATCCAGTTACACTGTCGCCTTGCGATGGGACGCTATCCCCAGCAACCCGGCTCGAAAGGCAGTCAACACTGGCTACAGTGGCTGGTCAACGACTCACCCGAGTTGTTCGATCAGCGAATCGGCATCGGTCGGATCGACTGGTGCTCTCCCCTTCGTGGCGATGACTTCGCTGAGTATCGCGATCAAGACTTCTTGGATCTTTTAAGCATCGAACTCCCTGCGCGTCCTTTGGCGTCCTTCTGGCCACGCCAGGGACCGCAGTGGGACGCGCTCGGTCGTGCACCCTCCGGCGAAGTGATCCTCGTTGAGGCCAAGGCACACGTCAACGAGATCTACTCACCGCCGATGGCTGCGTCCGCAGAAACCAGTCGTGAGCAAATCAAGGCATCCCTAAGCGAGACGGCTCAGGGCCTTGGCGTACCGAGGGGGTACGACTGGTGGAAGCATTTCTATCAGTACGCCAATCGGTTGGCACACGCGTATCTACTGGATCGGCTCAACGGCATCCCTACGCGGCTGGTATTCCTGTACTTGGTCGGCGACGCTGATGTCGGCGGCCCCACGAGCTGTGCTGAGTGGCAAACCGAGATACACAAGGTCCATGCGAAGTTAGGGCTCGCGACGCTTCCGGCCTTTGTGTCGGACGTGTTCATCGACGTGCGCAAGTTTGGCTCTGCGGTCCGGTGAAGTTGGCGTGGGTCAAGGATCAACTGAGCCAGACGAGTGAAAGGGGTGCTGTCATGACCAAGGTGCGCAACCTGCACAAGAAGTGGATGAAAGACCCGGACTACCGCAAAGCTCACGAGGCTCTCAAGCCCGAGTTCGAGATTGCCCGTGCGCTCATCGAGGCTCGCGCCAGAGCCGGCCTTACGCAGGAGCAGCTCGCTGGACGCATGAAGACCACCCAGTCCGTTGTTGCCCGGCTCGAGAGCGGCCGCGCCAGGCCGTCCACCCAGACGTTGGAGCGCGTCGCCGCCGCAACCGGCACTCGGCTCAAGATCACCTTCGAGCCTGTGCCGACACAAGTTTAACCTGCATGGAGACGCCATCCTGAAAATGAGAGAACAGCGCGGCGGCCGGCAACAGGACGGTTTCCTGATTGCGGCCTGTTGACGGCCCCCCGGCTCATCCGCCATAACTCGAATAAGATACAGTAGGCTGCCATGGGCGCTCAGAATTCCATGCTGCATGTCCGGATGGACAGCGAGTTGAAACGGAAGGCGACCGAGGCGCTGGCGGAAACAGGCCTGTCGGCTTCCGACGCCGTGCGCCTGCTGTTCCACCGTATCGTGGCCGATCAGGCCTTCCCGCTCGAACTCAAGGTTCCCAACGCGCGGACCCAAAGGGCCATGGCCGAATCGGAAGAAATGATGAAGCGGGGCAAAGCGCACTTCGAAAACCCAGACGAGATGTTCACGGAACTTGAAGAAGCCGGCAGCCAGTAAAAGAAGCAACCTGCCGCGCCGGACAACGAACTCAACACTCGGTCGGGGTCCATCCCCGCGCATGCGAGAGGAAGTTTCAGGACCAGAAGCTCCGAGACGAGCAATGGGCTTCGGGAAACCACTTCGAGCCATGCGCGGGCATACTGCTCATCAGTCGGCGCCGATACCGGCGAGGAGATCCTCGACCGTGGTGGCTACTTTGTATCGAGCCGGAGATTCACCCGTCTTGAGTGCTTTGAAATGCTCCTCTCCGCACGCGATCTTGGCGCTTTCAGTGATACGGAGATCGCCCAGGTAAGGGCTGCCCTTCGTTTCGACCACAAAGTAAAGGCGCTCTCCCTCATCGGAATCGATCAGGACGGCCCAGTCCGGGTTATAGCCGCCAAGCGGCGTCGGCACCGTGAACCAGCCGGGCAGCTTGGCGTACACCTTGACGGCGGTGTTCTTCTCAAGGTGATCTGCAAAGGTAGCCTCAACTGTGGACTCATAAACGACCTGCTCATAGACTGACTTGCTCGCAGCGAGCATGTTCTTCAGATAGCCCGTCAATTCTTCCGTTTTGAAAAGCTCCTGCGCGTAGTAGTGTTCGTCTCCCAGGCGCCGGTACTTGATGCCGTCGACGAGCGCCTGCCGCTCACGGTGGTCTCGATGGTGCGCATGGGCCCACGCTCCCCCCACACGATCTGTTGCAAGCGCTCAACCGTCTCCGGCGCAAAATGTCTCTCGCCCGTCTCAATGTTGACTCGCGCCGGGACATTTTCGATAAGGAACAGCCGCCCCTTGACCTCCAGGTGATAGGGCGCCTTCATGTCTACGAGCGTTTCGTTCCAGGCAGGACTGTCAGCCATGTTGTTCCTTCCTTTGCATTTGAGGAAATCGATGCGTCTTTACGCCAGCATCAGCCGCTCGCCCTTGGGCTGCGGAACGGGCCGCCCCAACTCCTGTGCCCTTTCGATCCAGAACTGCATCGCATCCTTGATGTTCCGCAACGCGGTTTCCTGATCGTCGCCATGCGCCATGCACCCAGGTAACTCCGGCGCCTCGGCGATGAACGCCTGATCTTCGTTGCTCCAGTAGAGAATGATCTCGTACTTGTACATCAGTCGTCTCCTCCCAGTTTGTATTTCAGGATCAACTGCCGAACCTGCCTCACCTGATAGGGTTTAGCATGTCCGCCACGGCTCTGCAGGTTGACGATTTCCACAATGCCTTCCTTGTCGAAGAGGTGATGACTTCCTCGTACTCGCTCGGTGAACCCCAGATTCCGGAGCAGACCACGCAAGTCGTCGAAGCGGATTCCCGCGTCCGCCCGGCCGCTGAGAACCGTCTCCCGAAGCTGCTTGTGCCGGCTCATGCGTAAGCTCCGTCCAGGCCTTCGTTCTTACAAACTCCGAACATTCTCCAGCCCGCGTTGCTCCAGGAGAGCCGTGAAGTTGGTATTGGTGATGTCACCTGCGAAGGCGCTCTTTCATGTCCGGGTCGATTTTCACGGTTACCGGAACGGCATAGGCGCTCATGGTGTTTATGAGTATTACAGAAGCCAAGAAGCGGCGGGAACGATGGGAAACGGCCTGACGCCGGTGGGACTTGACGGGCCGAACCGCTGCCCACCAAGGGGAAAAAGCCCATCGAGCGGAGAGTCCATCCCCTCGCGTGCGGGGATGAACCGATCCGTACTCGTTTCCTGATTGAGAAAGGTCTGGCGCACCTCTCGGGAACGATGCTCGCTGATGCGATCGCTCACCGCAAGCGGCTACCGTACTGTACTAGGATCCCGGCCAGCAGGGCATTAATCGGTGTGGCGGACCCCGATCAATCACCAACTAGTTCTCGGAACCAGCGCCACAGCTTGATTAAATAAGCACCCGGCACAATAACGAGCAGCCCATACAGAAACGAAAGCACGGCTGCGATCCAGACGGTGTTGACGATGGCGACGACAACAGCAAGCAAAGGCACTCCCAGAGCAGTGCCGACGAGTACCGCAGCCGGTCGAGGTGTGCCGAGGAATTCTTCGTGAGCTACCCGAAACTTGACCTTGATGCCTTGATGCTGAATGTCCAGCCAAATTGAGGGCTGCCTCTCGCTTTTGGGCACGTTCAGGTATATCAATCGTACGGCCTGACCGCGGTTTAGGATGGGAATTAAGTATTCGCGCTGCGCTCCATACAGATTTTGTTGAGCTGGAGTTGCCTGGGCGCCAGGCTGTACGGCAAGCCGTTGTGAAAAATCAGCAGTCCATTCGAGGCTGCGCGTCGACCAACCCAACTGGGTTTTCTCTGTGAGGAGAACCGTGTCGCTCGTATATACCTTTACTGTGACGTTGACATAGTCCTTGAGGCTCTCGTTCCGTAGTTCCAGGGTCGACGAGTACAAGTTTGGGACTTCGTTACCATTCCATGTGACCCGAACATTACCGAATATAGCGTCGTCAGCGGACTTCCCGACTTGGCTGTGCCTAACGAAATATGTAAACAGGCCGCGCTTTCTGAGGATTCGCTGGGTGACGATGGTTATAACCACGGTCGAGATGACCGACAGCAGAACAAGAATGATTCGGTCATTGAGCAAGGTTTCGAGATTCATGTTCTGTTCGTGCTAACTGCCGGCGATGCCGTCTGCGGATGCACGGATGTTACGGCAGTGAGCCGGCCCTCTGTGCATGGGTGCTGAGGCACGCCGCCGAAGACGTCCGAGGACGGCAGTAGACCCAAATGTTCAGAATACGAATACGCAATAAAGCCCAAACCTTCGCGGCCAGTAGATGCGCTATTCCACCCCGGTTTCACTAACCGCCCGATCAAATCGTTTCAGTGCGTCTTCCAAACGCTTCCTCATGGCTGGCTTTTTCTCCCGTTTATGTAGGGAGCGAACCCGTCCTTCGACATCAACGTTTCCGGTGAGCACTGATCCTATCAAACTCCGAGTCCGAGCAGACTTGGCAAGTTCGACGAGCAACATGAACTCGCGCTCGGTCTGGGCTATCGACCGTATCTCGGGTATAGCGACTCTAACCTGACCGGGAAGGTTTGGAAACTCGTCCTGGAGTAGCTTCCCGTTCGTAGTTTGCCAGAGCTCCCGTCGATACTCTTTCTCAAGTTTTTTCTGGGCAGTCTTTCCCGAGAGGGCGAGGTCGCCTCGCCGTACGCGGTCGAAAATCCGCCTGCGGAGCAGCCGCAGTTGTATTGGAATCGCGGGATTGTCGATGACCGGATCACCGTACACCGGCAACTCCTCGACTGGCATCGCCAAAGACTCGAGAAACTTCTTAAGTGGCTGGGCCGCCTTTCGCTGGTTGCAGGCCCGACAACACGTCGCCCAGTTCGTCATCTCATCAAGCCCGCCCAGAGCGAGGGGAATGATGTGATCGATCGTCAGTTCATCCGCTCGGCACTTAGCCCCGCAGTAGACACAGATGCGTTCGTCTCGCTGGTAGACTTCTTGCCGCATTTGTTTCGGGATGGATCCCCGGGTATTACGGCTCCTGCGCGTGAACCGGTCTCTCATGGACTAATCACCACGACTTGGTTTGGCCCTTCACTGAGCTTCCATCTCCACACACCGCAGATTGCGTTCATGGTCTGTTAGATTTCCGAGATGCTCTGACGGTCACGTCATTATGCAAGACTCGATAGAGGTATTACTGCGTGCGATTACGGACGAGATCGAATTCCAATTTCTTCAATCACTGCTTGGCTCGAAACTCTGCCATGTTCACTCCATCAATCAGTCATGGACCGTGCAGGGAGAACTTCCTCTTTGTACTCCCTGAATCCAGCGACCAATTGTTTGAAAGTGGCTGGTTTGTATTTCTTGAAGCTCTCCTCGTCCACGTATGCAAAGTCGTATTCCATGCCCGTCTGTGCGCGGTTGATGTCTTCGCACCATGCCCGTAGCCGTTGCATCTTCAGCGGAACGTCAAGTTCTTCCCGGCCTTTGGTTTCCACAATGAAAATCCGCTTGTCGGGCAGCTTGACTAGAAAATCCGGGTAGTAGTTGGAGATGTCACCATCAGCGTTCACGTAATCCAGTTTGAAGCGTACCGCCAGGTAATTCTTGGCGTAGGAAACCACGTCGCTGCAATCTTCCAGGAAGCGGGCAAACAGTAGTTCAAAACGGCTATCCCCAATGATCCTGTTAAATACGCTCTTTTGGGGAATAAAGTAGCCTTGCTCTTTCACCACGAAGGGCCGCGTCTGATGCAGCTTGATCGTGTCCCGGATTTCGGCATCGCCTTTGTCCTTCACGGTGAGTGCGTTGATCGCCTTCTTGAATGTTTCGATCAGGATTTTGGTAGTAGCTGGTTCCGACAAATTGCGCAGGGTGTTGGGGGTCTCCAGTTTCACGGGCCGGTCAAATAACCGCTCTTGCACAAACACTTTGACCTTGCTGTACAGCACATCGTAACCGCTGACCAGCCGCAAATCCTTCATCAGGGTCTGCGCGAAATAGCCGATGACACTGTGGTAATCGGCAATGCCCGCCGTGTCGAGGACGGTGGTATGCGCCACCTCGCCGGTGGTGATGTCCTTGAAAACGATCTCCCGCTGTTCCTCCTCGCTGAACTGTTGGTAGGCCACACGCTGATGCCCCAGGACACTCGCGTTCAGGTCGCCCAGGTTCTTGTATTCCCGATAAGCGCGCGGCGTAAGCACGGGGATTTCGATGTCCAGAGCCCCAATGTCTTTTTTTTCGTTCTCCTTGTCAATCTCCACTACCAGCGGGGTCTTTGCCCCGGCGCCTTCGCCCATCGGCTTGCGATCCAGCACCACCCCTTCCGCCTGAATGGATTCCACGAAATCCATGAAGGCATCCGTGCCGATCACGCTGACGTATTCCTCCACGCCTCCGGGATACATTTTGCGCAGGCCGCGTCCTAGCGTCTGTTCAGGGAGGATGTTGCTGGGGGCCGAATACGCTCGCAGCCCCACTATGGTGGTGACGTTCTGCACGTCCCAACCTTCTTTCAGCACCATCACCGAGATGATGGCCTTGCAGGGGCTGTCCAGCCCGTCAATCGAGTTGGCCTGTTTCCGCAGTTTGTCCAGTTGTTCCTTGCTCTTGCCCGACGTGGATTCGGAAATCTCGCCGTTTTGCTTTGTGTGGATGACCAGCACGGCGTCTTTCAGATCGGGGTAGTGGCCTTCGAGGTATTTCGCCACGTCGTCGCAGTTGCGAGTGTGGTCGGTCATCACGAACAGGATGGCTTTCTTACCCAGCTTTTCGTGCTCGGCATACGCCTTGCGCCACTCGATCACGCCCAGGTGAATGTAATCGGCGTATTTCTCGGTGTACTTGGCGCTCTTCTGCTCCATCAACTTGGCGCGGCTGGCGGCGTCGGGTAGCACCGGACGTTTGACCACGTTTTGCGAGATGGCTTCCACCAGCGGGTAATCGGCGACGGTCTGCACGAAAATCGCGCCATTGTTGTGCTTGGGCGTAGCTGTCACGTCCACTTGCAGGGAGAGGGCCGACCCTTTTTGCTTCAGGCGGTTGTGAATGTCTTCGATGGATTTGAACCAGGCCATGCGCGGGTCGTGAATATGGTGGGCCTCGTCGTTCAACACCATCAATTCATCGATGTCACGCACGATCATGCCCAAATCCACTTTGGAGTCGGTGGTCGCGCCAGTAGGCCGCTTGCCCAGAAAGTAATCCATCGAGTCTTCATCATCGGGCGATGCGGGAGTATCGTCCCCGGCATAGACGCGGTGGATGTTGGTCAAAAAGATGTTGCCGGTGGGCCGGGTGATGCGAACCTCGTCCTGCCGGTGCAGGGTCAGTTGAAAATCGTCTCGCCAGTTGCGCCCGTCCACGCCGTTGTCCGGCAGCACCGGGTCCGTGAAGAAGATGCGCAGGCCGCTGAAATCCTTGTAGATGCGGTCCAGCACGATGATGTTGGGCGCGATCACCAGGAAGTTGCGGGACAGCTCCGACTCCGGCTCATACAGCTTGTGGAAGTAGCTCCAGGCCAGCACCAGGCTTAGCAGCTTGGTCTTGCCGGTGCCGGTCGCCATTTTCGCTACAAAGCGCCGCCAGGTCTCGTCGAACATCCCCGTGGAGACCGCACCGGAACTGTCGAAGCGCATCAGGTCGTACTTGTCCTGTACGCGCACCACGTCATACAGATAGATGATGGTCTCCAGAGCCTCACGCTGGGCGAAGTAATACTGGAACTCGGCCATGGCGCCGTCGGCTTGGGGGAGCAGGTGTGTCGTCTTGAACCACCAGTTGAGCAGGCTCCTGCTCGTGTCGGTCGACCCTACGTACCCGCCGTCCCGCCATTCCTTCACTTTCTTGCGCAGTTGCGGCACCAGCGGCGGCATCAGCTTTTCGGAGCTGGATTCCCGCTGGGCTTCATCCGCCGGAAACCAACGGACGGACGGGTCGAGGATGGCATGGGGCGATTCGGGGAAGTTGGGATGGAGCGCCATTATTTCGCCCCTCTCACAGTGACATCGACAATCGTCATGGTGTCGTTACCGAAGATGTCAACCACCTTGACGGCGATCTTGCGCCGTCCCGGGGTGCATTCGTGAAAGACGCTGGTCAGTTCCAGCGAACGGTCCTTCTTGGTGCGGAAGGACTGCCATTCGTTCTCGAAGATGTAATCTCCCGTCCAGACTTCCTCATATTCCGGTAGTTCCAACTGTTCGGGCTGCTCCATCCCGGGAATCTGAACTTGCTTCATCCTGTCGCGAGGAATGCGGATGATCTCGCGCTTGCTCTCGAAGTTGAAATCCACCGCCCAGTAGTCAATCCAGTCCATCCATTTTTTTGTTAGCCGTTTGCGGCGCACGATGCCGTCCTTGTCCTTGGTCAACTTCACTATCTGGCCGCGCTCGGCCACGATCTTGCGGCCCTTGTTCTTGAGCGTAGCCTCCGCGCTGGCGATGGAGTCCTGCGAATAGAAAACCGAAAAGTCGGTCAGCTCCACCGCCACGCTGTTCTTCTTGACGTGCGGCTTGACTTCGATCGCCGCCACGTCGTGAAAGACCACTTGGTTCTTTTCCACCGCCCGCTTGTCGAACACCTCGGCGGGGATGTACTTGGGGGCAATGTCAATGCCCTTGGCGCGGGCTTCGTCCAGTACGTTGGGAAACAGCCCCATCTCGAATTCGAAACCCAGGATGTCTACCCTGGTTATGTGCTTCTTGCGGCATTCCAGGATGATCTCTTCAACGAACAACCGCGTCACGGGCAGATTCACCGGACCCACCGTCACCATCCGTCCGGCCCTCTTGCCATGAAACGCGGCGAAGTGATCGAGTTTTTCGGCGCGGTAGGCTCGCAGGATCAACTCGACAAAAGCCGTTTCCTTCGCGGCCAGTTGCTTCCGCTGTTCTTCTTCACGCAGGTTGGGATTGAGGCCGACAAAGTGCTGCCTCTCGTACTTGCCGAGGTTGAGAACTTCAAAAGCGCGGTAGTTCTTACCCTCCGCCTTGAGTTGCCGCTGCGCGCCGACCATGCGCTTGCGAGTCGTGTGGATGGCAAACTTGCCGAGATCGGCGCAAATCCACTTGCGGCCCAGCTTTTCGGCCACCGCTGCTAGTGTGCCGGAGCCGCAGAAGAAATCGGCAACGAGATCGCCTTCGTTGGATGATGCTTTGATAATGCGTTGGAGCAGGGCTTCAGGCTTTTGGGTAGCGTAGCTCGTGGATTCAAGTGCCTGCGAGTTTACCTCACTGATATCCATCCAAATGTCGGTTACAACCTCACCTTTTGCTTCATCCAGATACCGTATTAGACCGATTTTGCCAGAAGGGTAGTCATAAATTTTGCCCTGTTCTCTGAATGCTGCGATAGACCTCTCAGAATAGTCACCTATCGCATCTATACGATAGAGACGCCCATCCTTATCAGTATGCGTGAACTTAGTCTTAATGTAGTTCTCGCTGTATTTCCGATATTGTCTGTTCCAAATCCCACTCGTTGACTTTGTGTAATAAAATATTGAGTCGGAAGACCTTGCATACTGTTTTGATATTGCTTTTGCACCGCGAGGGGGTTGTCTTTTCCAGCGGATTTCGTTCTTATGAAAATTGTTAATGAACACCTCATCCATGACTAACCGGATTAGGCTGTTCACCCGCCAATCACAATGCACGTAAATACTGCCATCTTCGGCCAGTAAATCTCTTATCAGGATCAACCGCTCGTAAATCATGGCAATGAAGGAGTCCGCGCCCTTGCCCCAGGTGTCTCGGTAGGCGATTTCCTCCAGGATGTTGGGCTTCTTGGTGAAGGTTTCGTCCCCTTCGTCGCCTATCTCGATGTCCATCGAAAAGTCTGCGCCTACGTCGAACGGCGGGTCAATGTAGATCAGCTTGAGGCCGCCTTGCTGCTCGATCTCTTTCCGAAACGGCCCATTCTTGAGTGACGACAGAACCAGCTTGTTGTCGCCCCAGATGAGTTTGTTCGTCCAGCCCTTGAGCTGACGGCCCCGCGAATCCGTTGAGAACAGGTCCGCTTGCAGCGCCGTCTCTTCCGGCTTCTCGGCTCGCGGCTCGTCCACCTGCTCGATCACCTGGAAGGGCAGAACGATGTTGCAGACCTCTCTGGTCTTGCCGTTCCAGACCAGCTCCACCTCGCGCTTGTCCTCAAACAGCAGAAAGCGGTACTTGTCCGGCAGGGGCTTGTCGGCTTCGATAAAGCGGATGATCTCTTGTTGTTCCTGCTCACTCAGTCGGGCCATACAAGGGTCTCTACTCCATTGGCAATAATTGGGGGATTATATACCAAGCCAGCCCACTAGCCTCGCTTTACGCGCTTTGACTCGGCACGCTTCAAGTCGGGCCATTGTCCTCGTTTGGAGTTAGCCATAAGCCTATTCCCTCTCGCCTCGCCGCGTGGTGAGAAATGCAGGCTAAAACATCCGTTCGCGGGGGCTTAGGGTGCCGAAGGAGCCTACATTGGCGATGGAGAGGGCTACGCGGAACTGGTTTTCGTTGCGGGTGTGACCGATGGCGAAGCGCCGCCACTCGAAGCTGAAGCCGCAGCAGTCGGTGTTGTAGGTGGCCTGGGTGGCGTTGTAGATGAAGATGTGCTGGCCGTAGTCGTAGTTCGTCCGCACGGCGACGTTCCAGCCGCGGCGGTTGAAGTCGCCCAGGCGAACGAGAGTCGAGAGCTGGTTGCTGGGGGGCGACAACTCGACCGGGGTGCGGACGGCGTGGTGACCGACCTCGACGTTCCACAGCGCGTTGATCCGCCAGCCGGAATCGACGCTGCTGTTGACGATCCTGCGGCGCAACGGGTCGTAGTCGGTGCGCCAGCCCAGGAAGGTGCGCCAGTTGGGGCGGATGCGAAACGAGGACACGATCGGTGAATAGTTGCGGGCCTGGTCGAGGAAAGCGAAGGGCGTGACGTCGACGGTCGAGCTGAAGACGTTGCGGCGCCCGGGAACGAGCGCGCCGCCGAATTCCGGGTCGAAATAACGCCGTTGCCAAATCTCGAGGCTGGCAACTTCGCGGACACCGCCGGTCGCCGCGTCTTTGGCGTACAGGCGGTTCATGATGGAAATGTCGGCCTCGTTGGTGTTGGTGAGCAGGTCGCGTCCGTCGAAGCGGATGACCTTGTCGAAGTTGTCGATGCCGTCGACGAACCGGTAACGGATGCGCGGTTCGATGACATGCTTGACGCGGTCCCCGAGCCACTTCGGACCCTCGAAGATGCGCTGGAAGCTCGGCGCGGCGATGTCGAGGGAAAACTCGCGGCTGTTGCGGTAGAAGTTCATGCCCTGCAGCGATCCCTGCTCGCGCCGCTGTCCATAGGCGGTGTGGCGGACCCCGAAACTCGGCGTGAAGCGGAACTCCGCCAACCCGAAAGTCGAAGTCAGCCGCGGGAAGAGGTCGCCGCGCTGCACGAAGCGGCGCGTCTGGAACGTCTCCTGGGTGCGGCTGACGAGCCCGAATGAGCTGTCGAGGCTGAACCATAGAGGCACGGGGCCGTCGAAGAGTTGGCGGTCGCGGCTGTTGAACTCCAGGCTTGGCAGTTGGCGAAGGATGACCTTGTCGTCGGGCCGCACGCTCTGGAAGTTCTCGCCGCGAAGCAGGGATACGTTCATGCTGAACGTCGAGAGGTCTTTCGACATGAAGCCGATCGACCGCATCTGCGATTGGACCGCCTCGGCGAAGCTCTGGGTGAAGGCCTGGCGAAACTCGAGCGAGCTGAGATAGTTGAGCTGCATGACCCCGCGAAAGCCGCCCGGCATGGTCGCCGCCCCTTCCATTTCGAAGGTGCGTCCGCCCTGCTTGATCCGCCGGCCGTCGCTGGTCTTGAAGCCGCGATCGAGCACGCCGTAGAACGAGGCGCCGAAGTAGCTGCCCCTGGTGGGACGCCCTCGAAAGCCGAGCCTCGTCGCGATGCCGCGGTCGCTGAACCAGGTGCCGCCGAAAGTCGCGTCGTAACTGCGGTTGATCGCCCAGTAGTAGGACTGACCCAGAACGAAGCCGAAGCGGGAGCTGTTGCCGATGTTCGGCGTCAGGAAGCCGCTTTGCCGCGGCAGGCGCTTGAGCGACTTCCGGAAATACGGGAAGTAGAAGATCGGGATGCCCTTCAAACGAAAGACCCCGCGGTGAATCGTGGCATGGCCGCCGGGCACGATCTTCGTTTTCGGCGTGCGCAACGTCCACCAGGGGTCGTCGACTTCGCAGTTCGTCACGTAGCCCTTGTGGACCGTATAGTGGCTGCCGGCCTTGTAGACGATCTCGCCCTGGATGTAGAAGGGGTTGTCTGTCGAAAGAAGGCGCGGGCCGCCCTGGCTTGCGGATTCGACAATCCCGTGGACCTTGTAGAACGTGCCACCCTCGCTGCGGGCGTTGTAGCTGAGCTTGTCGGCGTAGATGTCTTCCCGCCGGATCAGGTGACGGTAGCGAACGTTGCCCTTGGCCTCGATCTGGCCGGTCGCTTCATTGTGGCGGGCCTCATCGCCCGTGACCACGAACTGATCGGTGGCGATCTCGACACGGCCCTTCAGGAACTTCAGATCGCCGTGTTGTTCCTGATAGTCGGCGGTGGCGCTGGTGTCGCCGGGCTGCAGATCGAAAGCGCCGCCGTCCTGGGCGGGCAGCCCCGCTGAACCCATGGCGAGAACGACTGCCAGCGAGAAGATGCGCCAGGAGAACGGAACCGGCCCGGCCCTCTCGCGCCGCACCAAAGTCGTGAATCGGAGAAAAGCCGTGATTCGTGTCTCGTGTTTCGTGATTCGTGACCCCAAAACCCAGGCAGGCGGTACGGCCTTCGCTTAAAGGTCGCATGCGTTGCGCTTGCTTGCCAAGCTGGATGTACTGTCAAGTACACCTGCGCACGCCTTTTTCCTCCGCCCGGCTTGCGCCTAGCCCTGACTGCCCTCTCACTCACTTCGCCTCGCCGCGTGGTGAGAAATGCAGGCTGGTTTTTCCTCCGTCCGCGTGCGGATCATTCTAGCGGGAAACATCCGGGTCAGTGTCAACGACGCTTGATCAGGAGGATGTCTCAGGTCAGCACGCACCCGGACTGCCGCACACGCCGCCCGGTTGCCGCTTTCCTGCGTGTTGTGGAGCGGCATGGCGCGGCATGGCGCGGCATGGGCGGCGGCCGGCGTCCCCCGCACCGGCAACACGGCCTGTATGGTTTTCACGAAACACGAAACACGGCTTTTACGGCAGAACCAAAAAATCGAAATCCGCCGCCCGGACCGCCGCACCCACCGCCTCCGGGCTTCTTCCGTTGCGGCGAACGCAAAATGAAGCCATGCCGGGAAAGGGAACGCTCGATATCCATCGATGGAAAAAGAGCCGGCAGACGCCTCAAGCCTGCCTTTCTCACCACCCGACGGTCGAAGCACGCGATACGACCGCCATGACTTC
>JAPPLB010000171.1 GCA_028819575.1 Bryobacterales bacterium
TCGCTCCATAAGAAATGTCTGACGGCCAGTGAACCGGAAAGATCGTGATTCGTGAAAAACCTTAAAGGCCATGTTGCTTGCGCCTTTTTCCTCCGCCCGGCGCGCGTCTTTTTCTTCCGCCCGGCTTGCGCCTCGTCCTGACGGCCCTCTCACGCACTTCGCTTCGCCGCGTGGTGAGAAATGCAGGTCAGTGATTACGAGGATCGGAGGTCACGGCGCGGGGTCGGACTCTGGATTTTTGGAGGCCGCTTCGCCGAAGGAACGCCAGGCTCTCCTGATCAGATACGCCAGGCCCACGGTTGCCGCGATCAGCATCGCGAAGGGGAGCGTGAAGCCGAGCCAGTCCGTTGCGGTAAAGGGATGCTCGATAATTTGCAGCTGAACGGATCCGTCGTCTTGGAGTTCTGACATCACAATCTCCCTGGTCATCTCTAAATAGAAATCCCGGGATCGAAAGACCAGAGACAACTCCAACAAAACGAGAAACACCAGCGTCGGCCCCGCCAGCGTCAGCGTCAACAGTGCTCTCAAGCGTCTCATGGCGCCCTGCCATCACCTGTGATCAGAGACATAAAGAGGGTTGAGGCCTGTGCCGTCACCGGAAGATCGAGTCGATCGCCATGTCAAACTCCTGAACCAGGTCCCCAAACGAGATTCTCCGCACAGGGATTTTGGAGCGGATTTGACATTATTCCATATATGGAATATAAAGACTGGTGAGCTGGGATGTCGAATACACGAATGAGTTCGGCGACTGGTGGACCGGGCTTGCCGAGAGTGAGCAAGAGGACGTGGCCGCCGTAGGTGAATTACTGCTGGAGCACGGGCCAGGATTGCCGTTTCCCTACTCTTCGGCCGTGGTGGGCTCCCGCCACAGTCAGATGCGCGAACTTCGGGTGCAAAGTGGCGGGCGGCCCCTACGTGTCTTTTATGTATTCGATCCGAGGCGGGTGGCGATCCTGCTGATTGGCGGCGACAAGACCGGTGACACCCGCTTTTACAGGCGATACGCGCCGCTTGCGGACAAGCTCTATGACGAGCACCTGCGAGAACTCAAAGAGGAAGGGTTGATCAAATGAGCGGACGTCATGCTTTGAAGGACTTGACGAAGCACTTCACACCGCAGCGCCGAGCACAGGTCGAAGCCAAGAAGGCGGCGCTTCGCGCAGCCATGCCTCTGCACGAATTGCGGCAGGCGCGGGCGATGACCCAGAAAGCGCTCGGCAAAGCCTTGAAAGTAAACCAGCCGGCCGTCGCCAAGTTGGAGCGGCGGACGGACATGTATGTCTCCAACCTCCGTGCCTACATCGAAGCCATGGGCGGTCGTCTGAACATCGTCGCCGAGTTTCCGCAAGGTGATATCACCATCACGAATTTCTCCGACGTAGACGGTGGATCCGAGGGGAGGGCGGCGAAGTAGGCCCCAAATTCCCTTGGCGAGGTCTGTGATATCGACCTGGAAGACTACCACTAGGAAGGGATCGAGTGACGATATGATCGCCGGATTGAGCAACGATGATTGGCTAAGACAGGATCCGCCGCATCCGGGAAGAAGCATCTATCACGGCTGCCTGGAAGGCAATGGCGAAGACTACGAGGGCATGACCATCGGCGAAGCGGCCGCCAAGTTGGGCATCAACCGCGTCACCTTGTCACGTGTGATTAACGGCCGCGCGCGAATCACGACCGGCTTGGCGCTGAAGTTGGAGGCTGCCGGCTGGGGAGCTGCCGATTCGTGGATCCGTCGCCAAGCGAACTATGACTTGGCGCAAGCCCGCAAGCGTTTGAACCAACCTCCGCGACAACCAGCGCGACCCGACCGCGACTGGATGCAGTCCTGATTGATCGCACCAGCAGGCTGGGCGGTTTGGGTTGCATGCGGCGCAGCGCCCGGCGGGCGCGCCGGCTCAGCTCCCCGTAGTCCTTCGGGCAGACATTGGGCAGTTCGTGCTGTTTCCAGCAGGCCCGGATGTATTCCACCGGGTTCAGTTCCGGCGCACAAGACGGCAGGTGCTCCGTCACGATGCGGCCTTCGGAGAGTTCGATGAACTCCCGCACCAGGCGGCTGCGGCGGGCCGGCAGCCGGTCCCAGACGATCAGCAACGGTTGATCGATTGTGTGAAGGTGTGCAGATGCGCACAAGATCACAGACGTACTTGTGCAACCGTTCGACTTTCCGGGCGGCCTTGCCCTCCGATCTGAGCTCCTAAGCGGCCTTTGAGGTCATCAAATTAAATCATTCGTTAAAATTTTTTATTGATTTGTTTAACGTGCGGCGTTAGCCTGTAAATGTTCTTTCAAGGAGCATCCATTCATGGACCAACGGGAGTTTACCGGGTCGGCGCCGGGAAAGCTCGTTCGTACACTGAGCAACCAGCCTGACGCTCTGTACGCATTCGTGCCGGATGATCTACCGCCAAGATGGTCGTGGCCGGGACATCTGTGGCCGAAATTAGTGACGGCGAGGGCTCGCCTGGCTAGTCTGGACGGGACCGGGAAACACCTGCCAAATCCTGAGATCATCCTCAAGCCTCTTCAGCAACGAGAGGCACAGTTGTCGTCCCGACTCGAGGGGACGATAACAGACCCTCGACAGCAGGCGCTTTTTCAAGCCAATCCACGATATCCGGTTTCGGAGGCTGATCCAACGAACGCATACCGAGAGGTGTTCAACTATGCTCGAGCGCTCCGGTGGAAGCTTGATGGCCACACAGACCTACCCCTGTCGCTGCGACTCATCAGGCAGCTACACGGTGTGTTGATGGACGGCGTGCGTGGTTCCGGGCAACAACCAGGCGAGTTCAGGACGATTCAGAACCAGATCGGCAGACCGGCAAGATTCGTACCTCCGCCAGCGGAGCACCTGAGGGCGACTCTGAACTCATTCGAGAAGTATCTGTACGACGAGAACAGCGGACTCGATCCTCTGGTCAGAGCCTTCATTGCGCACTATCAGTTCGAGACGATACACCCCTTCCACGACGGCAATGGCAGGGTCGGCCGACTACTGCTGGCGTTGACGATTTCCGAGTGGTGCGAACTTTCCGGCCAATGGCTGTATATGAGCGCATTTTTCGAGAAAAGAAAACAGGAATACATGGATCTACTTCTGCGAGTGAGCACGCATGGCGACTGGGGCCGATGGTTGGAATTTTGCCTGGATGGGGTGATTGCGCAAGCGTTGGACACGGAGCACCGATGCGACAAGCTCATGGCCTTGCACCGTGACTTTCACGAACGCCTGAAGGGCATCAGAAGTGGCAGCGTCCGGCTCTCAAGTCTCGTGGACAGCCTCTTCAGCAGGCCAATCTGCACAGTCAGGGGCGTCCAGGATGAGTTCAATGTCTCCTATCCAACAGCGAGATCTGACCTCAGGAAGCTTGAAACATCAGGAATCTTGACGAAGCTGGAATCGCTGCCGCGCGCTACCTACTATTGTTCGCCCATCTTCCACGTCACGTACGAAGATGATTCATCTGAGTGACATTGGCGACGGAGTCCTTGGGGAGTCCGGTGCCGGCTGCCGGAAGCAGGGCGTTGCCGGGCGCGTCGAGCAACCGGGTGTTCGACGTGAGAATGACGCCAAGCCTGCATTTCTCACCACCCGACGGTCGAAGGACACGATAGAAAGGCCGTGATTCGTGTCTCGTGATTCGTGAAAACCACTGACAGGGGGCCTAGTTCGCTCCATAAGAAATGTCTGACGGCCAGTGAACCGGAAAGATCGTGATTCGTGAAAAACCTTAAAGGCCATGTTGCTTGCGCCAAGCGGCGCGCCTTTTTCCTCCGCCCGGCTTGCGCCTCGTCCTGACGGCCCTCTCACGCACTTCGCCTCGCCGCGTGGTGAGAAATGCAGGCCAGGGCATCTTCCACATCACGATACGCAGGCGCTCGCCGCTTGCCAATGCTGACAAATGTCAGTATCGACCCGGACCTGCCACTCGCAGATGACGCCGCCGACATCGCCCCGGAATTACAAATCCAGGACCCGTCTGAGTCCGAAATCGACGCGAGCCATGAGTTTCCGGGAAGCTTGTCCCACCCGCTTGGAAAGATAGGCTTTGTCGAGAGTCACGATCTGAGTGACGTTGGCGACGGAGTCCTTTGGGAGCCCGGTACTGGACGCTGGAAGCAGGACGTTGCCGGGAGCGTCGAGCAACCGAGTGTTCGACGTGAGAATGACGCCAAGGATGGTTCTCAATCTGCTTCGATTGAAAGCGTCGGCCTGGACGATGAGGACGGGGTGGCGAAAACCAGGCTCCGATCCCCGCGGCGCATCCAGGTCCGCCCACCACACCTCGCCACGCGCAACTACCATTTGTTGGAGTTGACGCTTCGAGCCTGGGCGGCCCTCAGCGCCGGATCGAGGCCGCTCGGTTCATGGGCGAAGACCTCGTTCAGCTTGGACGTCACATCCTCGTCACGGTGTTTGGCCAGGTATTCAGAAACCGCCGTGGCGTACAATTCGCTCCTCGACACTCCTTGCCGCTTCGCCAACTCATTAGCCGACAGGAACAGCTCGTCCGGCAGTGAGATTGCTGTTTTCATACCGCGATCATACCAGAGCGCACCGCTTGCTTGAGCAGCGGCCCGAGCCGGCCACCGTCACGGGGAGCGGTTCCCGCGCCGGATCCTCGATCTAGGGGGTTGCTTTACGGCCGCGCGCGACCCGACCGGGAAGTACAAACAGGAACTCGCCTAGCGCCGTGGTGAAGTCGATGCACTTCTTTGCTTCGGCCTGTGTAGGAAGCTCAGCGGATTCGTCCGCGTGCCTCTGGTCGTTCGCGTCCAGGCGGACCTCGTGAGCCCATTTGGCCATTTCAGAAGTGATTAGATGATCTTCGGCGGCTTTGTCGATTCGCTCGTAGAGGCTGCCATCCTTGTAGTTTTTCTCCTTGAGCATCGCATCGACGGAGCTGGCGCAGACCATGACTGAGGCGGCCGGTGCGTGAAGACTTTCGATTGCTTGGTCTAGAAAATTACGAGCTCGACCGGGAATAGCTTCGTCGGCCGTTTGCAACTGCGGGTAGTACTCAATTACTGATGAAGTGCCCTCCTGTGCAGCCGCCGTAACGACGCCTCCACAACTGGAGCATCGGTAGAACTTCCAATGTCGACGATGGCCCCCCGAATGTGAGCCGGTAACGAAGTCAGTCCTCGCGGATAGCTGGGGATGACTGACCCCGCAGTGAGGACAGCGGTCTAGCTCTAGCTGTTGTAGGAGTTTCAAGGTTTTCATCACGTCTCGGAATCCATCATCGGAAGTTCCTGCTGCTTTTCCGGCGGGTCATATCGCACCCGCTGCGCCTTCTTGAAGGTCACGTCTGCCGCCTGGGGGTAGTCTACGTTCTTCCCGCTCAAGAGATCTGCAATCGTGAGTAGCTGAATGCGTGGATGCTTTCTCACAGCGTCCTAGCCATCCACTTGACCTCGCCGATGACTTGGGCGTCGCGGGGCCAGGGGGCGGGGTTCCAGGCGGGGTGGTCGCTTAGGAGCTGCCAGGCGCCGGATTCGTCCTTGCCGGCGCGCTTGACGACTACTCCGTCGCCGGTGCGGACGACGAAGATGCCGCCGACGCGGCGGCGGCGGCGGGCGCGGTCGACGAGGATGGCGCTGCCCTCGGGCAAGGCGGGCTCCATCGACTCGCCCTGCACCTTCACGACCGTGCACTGGCCGGGGTCGAGGCCGTGGCTCCTCAGCCAGTCGAGGCGGAACGTGAGGCGCTCGGTGACCGTCTCGTCGTCGGCCTCCGCGCCGGCGCCGGCCGCGACCGCGAGATCGATCTGGTCGACCTGCCGCCAGGAGGGAAACTTGATGACCCCGGCCTCGCCCGACGGTTCCGCCGGGGTCGAGTCGTCCTCGATGCCGGCGGCCTGGGGCGCGTCCGGCAGGCGCGCCAGGACCTCCGCGCGGAACGCCTTGATCTCGACGAGCAACTCATCGTTCGGGGGCTGAGCCGGGGCGTCCGAGGCCGCCGCTTCGCCGCGCGGAGGGCCGATGTAGAACTCCAGGCCGAGGACCGCGCAAAGCGCTTGCAACCTCTCGGCCGATGGCGCCCGCCCGCGGCGCATCTCTCGAATCAGATCGGGCGAGCCGGTAGCTTCCAGCGAGGCGCGGCGCGCGGAGATCCCTCGCTCGCGAAGGGCGTGGTCGATGACCTCCAGCAGAGGTTGCACGGCAAGGGAATTATCCCACATCGGGCGGGAAAAATCAAGAATAGGGGAATTTACCCTTGACAAGCGGGAAATATTCCTCATATACTGGCCGGCATGCGGGAATACACCCTTGTTGATCTAGCTCAGAGCTACTCGGCGTTTGTCAATCTCAGCCTGTCGAGAATCGGTTTTCTCGCCGCGAACGACGGAAAGTTCTTCGGGCGGCTGGCCAACGGGAAGACCTGCACGCTGCGGACATCCGATCGTGTCCTGCAGTGGTTCTCCGACCACTGGCCGCCGGGGCTGGAGTGGCCGGCGGACGTACCGCGGCCGCGGCCGGCCTCGAACGGCAAGGGGGCGGCGGCGTGATGCACGCGGGTGCTCATGCCATTCCCGGTCTGCACAGTGATCTCCGCCGAGCTGTGCCTTGCTCAGTCGGTGATAACCACGCGCTTCACCACGCGGTTTTTGGCTTTGGGATCGGAACTCAAGCAGACATCGAAGCAGAGCCAGAAGGCTTTCGGGGTGTCGCGATGAAGCAGGATCTCACTACTCCTGACGGGTGGGTCGAATCGAACGTAACGACACCAAGGTCCGGGAATATATCCCAAAATTTCCCCGTATGTCTTGGACCTAACGGTGTCAGTCGGTTTCGAGAGATGGCGTCGCCATTGTCTTCGGATGCGAATGCCCGTTACCAGCCATTTCTTCGATTCCGGCTCCATATTGAATCGGAGCCAGTAATTCAGATCCGCCTGGGGAATCGGCTGCGTTTCAGACACCATCGGAAGGTTATACCGTTTCGTGCTTCGGTATTGCAGCAGAGAAAGCACGATGGTCACCAGGACACCGAGAGCGGTGAGTGTCGGAAGATTCGATTCGACGGTACACCAGAACTCGCTCAACTCGATTTCCTCCCGTGGACGGGCAGCGTTCAGGGGGAACGCGTCGTGGCCGTTGCGGGCGGCTGCCCCGCAAATCACAAGCCTATCACTGCTCACGACCTTCAACAGGGGGCGGCAGCGTGATGCACGCGGCGCGGCTGGAGACTTCCTCACGGCTGAAGCGGGTCTTCGAGCTGCTGGCTGACGGCCGGGAGCACTCGACGCAAGACATCGTTCGCGGGGCGGGGGTCTGCGCGGTGAACTCGATCATCGCGGAGCTGCGGGCGAACGGTCTGGAGATCGAGTGCCGGCAGGTGGTCGAGCCGCTGTTCGGGCGGATCTGGCTATACCGCATGAGCGCGGGCGGAGGCGGGTCATGAGGATGGCGGCGGCGTCCGAGATCGTGCCGGGCCGGCGGCATCGCCGCGACCTGGGCGACCTGGAGGCGCTGGCCGACTCGATCCGCGAGCGGGGCCTGCTGCATCCGATCGTGATCACGGCGGACAACCTGCTGGTGTGCGGGGAGCGGCGGCTGCGGGCGTGCCGCGACGTGCTGGGCTGGGAGCGGATCCCGGCGCGGGTGATGGAGTGCGAAACGGCCGCGGGTCAGTTCCACGAGAACGAGATCCGCAAGCAATACACGCCGAGCGAGCGGGCGGCGCTGGTGGAGGCGCTGCGGTCGCAGGGGGACGCGGGGGCGCGGGTCGAGCAGGCGGCGATGCAGGCGGGATTCGGGTCGCGGCGGGGCTACTACCGCGCGGCGCAGGTGGTCGAGCACGGCGCGGCGGAGCTGATCGAGGCGATGGACGCCGGAGCGGTGACGATCGCGGCGGCGGCGCAGATGGCGTCACAGCCGGCCGGGCGCCAGCGGGAGCTGCTGCGGATGGAGCCGGGGGCGCGCAGGAAAGCGCTGCTGGAATCGAGTCGGGCGGCGGCGGCGGCGGAAGACAAGGAGCGTCCGGCGCCGCAGGGAGCGCCGACGGCGGCCCGGCTGGCGGTGGAGATGTCGCGGTTCGCGGGCCGGATCGACGCTTCGGCCGGTGCGGCGGTTCACGGCCGGGCGGGGCGCGCGAAGGCGCGCAAGGCGGCGGCGCGGCTGACTTCGAGCATCGAGGCGCTGCTGGCGGCGCTGGACGCGGCGGACGCGAATCCGCCGAAGCGGAGGCGCGGGAAGAACAAGCGGCCGGTGCCGGGGGACGAGCGGCCGGTGGTGGTGGGCCCGCCGGCGATGAGCGCCGAGGAGCTGTCGGCGCGCTGGGACCGGCTGACGGACATCCAGCGGGCGCGGGCGAACGCCAAGGCGCGGGTGATCGCCGCGGCGGTCGACTTGCACGAGCGGGACGGGGCGCTGTTGAAGGAGGCGTTCACGGCGGCGGCGCGGGGGTCGGACTGGAGTCCGGCGACGCTGCGGAACTGGTACTACGGCTGCGGCGGCAGGGCGGGCCTGGTGGAGTATCGGCGGCACTTGTGGCCGCTGGCGCTGGCGCCGGCGCACGTCGGCCGGGTGAAGAGAGCGGAGTGCGATCCGGTGGCCTGGCAGGCGTTCCTGGCCGACTACCTGCGGCCGGAGCAGCCGCCGTTGGAAATGTCGTACCGGACGCTGAAGCGACTGGCCGACGAGGAGGGCTGGACGATACCGGGCAGCAGCCGGGCGCTGAAGCGGCGGCTGGAGCGCGAGGTTCATCCGGCGGCGGTGGCGCGGATGCGGCCGGCGCAGATCCGGGCGCGGGGCTCGCTGCGGGCGCTCGAGGCGGTGAACGCCGACGGGCACGTTTTCGACGTGTTCGTGAAGTGGCCGGACGGGAATGAGGCGCGGCCGGTGCTGGTGGCCTGGCAGGACATCCATTCCGGGAAGATTCTCTCGTGGCGGCTGGACCGCACCGAGAACACGGACGGCTACCGCCTGAGCTTCGCGGACCTGCTGCGGGAGTACGGCATCCCGGCGCATGTCTTTGTCGACAACGGCCGGGGGATCGCGAGCAAGATGCTGACGGGCGGCGTCCATTGGCGCTACCGGGGCAAGGTGAAGCACGACGAGCCGGTCGGCCTGCTGACGCAACTGGTGGGGGCGGAAAACATCCACTGGACGACGCCCTACAGCGGGCAGTCGAAGCCCATCGAGCGGGCCTTCCGGGATCTGGCGACGGACATCGCCAAGGATTTCCGGCTGCGGGGGGCCTACACGGGCAACGCGCCGGGGGCGAAGCCGGCCAACCACGGCGAGAAGGCGGTCGAGCTGGAGCGGTTCGTCGAGGTGGCGGCGGACGGCATCCGGCAGCACAACGCGCGGCGGGGCCGGCGCGGCCTGGGGCTGGACGGGCGCAGCTTTGACGAGGCGTTCGCGGCGAGCTACGAGGCGCATCGCGCGGAGATTCCGCGGCCGACGGAGGCGCAGATCGCGCGCTGGCTGCCGGCGGCGCTGGCGATCACGGCGAACAAGGACACGGGCGCGGTTCAGCTATACGGCAACCGGTACTGGTCGGAGCGGCTGGCCGAGACGCTGGCCGGCAAGTCGGCGGCGGACCGGAAGGTGGTGGCGCGGTTCGACCCGGACCGCCTCGACCGGCCGGTGACGGTGGAGACGCCGGCGGGGCGGCTGATCGCGCAGGCCCAGGCCCAGGACGCGGCGCCGGTGATGAGCACCCGGGCGGCGCGCGAGACGGCGCGCGACAAGGCGCGGCTCAAGCGGAACGCGCGGCAGGCGCTCGAGATCCATCAGCGAATGGGCGAGCGCGATCTCGACCAACTGCTGGACGCGGCGGCGGCCGAGGCGGGGGCGCCCTCTGGGCCGGCGCGGGCCGGCGGGGCGCCCTCTGGGCCGGCGTCGAAGGTGGTCTGCGGGGCGTTCGGACGCGGACCGGCGCGGGCCGCGAAGGGGGCGCCGGCGGCGGTCGAGGAGATCGATCCGCTGGTCAGACAGGGCGACGATCTGATTCTGGAAGCTGCGGCGGCGGCGCTGCCGCATGAAGACCAGGAGACGGCATGAGTACTCCGACGGCAAGCGGATCGGACGGCGCGGGGCTCCGCGAGCGGGTGCGGGCGGCGCTGGCGGCGGCGGGGCTGTCGCAGGCGCGGGCGGCGCGCGAGATCGGGGTTTCGGACTCGGCGATGTCGCAATGGCTGGCGGCGAAGTACCCGGGCGCCGCGGCCGCGGTGGACGCGAAGGCGGCGCGCTGGCTGAAGGCGCGCGAGGAGCGGGCGGCGCTGGCGCGGCGGATGCCGGAGGCGCCGGAGTGGACGCCGACGGCATCGGCGCGGCGCATCGAGGCGGGCCTGAGCTATGCGCAGCTCGCGGGCGACATCACGGTGATCTACGGCGGCGCGGGCGTGGGGAAGACGCTGGCGGCGCGGCGGTACGCGTCGCAGCGGCCGAACGTCTGGATCGCGGCGATGACACCGGCGGCGCAGGCGCTGGGGCCGTGCCTGGAGCGGCTGTCGCTGGCGTGCGGGCTGAGGCCGGCGAACAGCCGGGCGGCGCGGCTGGAGGAGGAGCTGCGGGACCGCCTCGAGGGGTCGCAGGGCCTGCTGATCATCGACGAGGCGCAACACCTCGGCACGCGGGCGCTCGAGGGAGTGCGGAGCCTGCACGACGCGACGGGCGTCGGCCTGGCGCTGTTGGGGAACGAAACGATCTACTCGCGGCTGACGGGCGGGCGGCGCGCGGCGGAGTTCGCGCAGCTGTTCAGCCGCATCGGCAAGCGCGTCCGGCTGACGCGGGCGGCGAAGGCCGACGTCGAGGCGCTGCTGGCGGCCTGGTCGGTCGAGGACGCCGCGACGCGCGAGGCGGCGCTGGAGATCGCGCGGCAGCCGGGCGCGCTGCGAGGCCTGACGAAGGCGCTGCGGCTGGCGGCGCTGTTCGCGAAGGGCGAGCCGCTGGAGGCGCGGCACGTCGCCGCGGCCTGGCGGGACCTGGGGGGCGGCACTGCGTGAACGTGATCGCCGAGATCGCCTGGGACCTGGGCGCGGTGCTGGCCCTGTTCGGGGTGTTCGGCGTGCTGTGCTGTCTGGCCGAGCGGCTGCTGGCCGCGATGGTCGACGTCGTTGGGCGAATGATGGATTGCGAGGAAAAGGAGGCGGGAGACGAATCATGAGGATGGACCGGATCGAGGGTCTGGCCGCGGAGTACGCGCTGAAACGCGACGCGCTGCGGGAGAAGGTCGACGAGGCGCAGAAAGAGCTGGACGCGGTGAAGCGCAGGCATCGCGCCGTGCTGCGGCGGAGGATCGGCGCGGCGGCGAACGCGCGGGCCGAGCTGCTGGCGGCGGTGGAGGCGTCGCGTTCGCTGTTCACGCGGCCGCGGACGCGGCTGCTGAGCGGGATCAAGGTGGGCTGGCGCAAGCGGCCGGGCCGGATCGAGGTCACCGACGAGGCCGCGACCATCGCGGCGATCCGGCGCAAGCTGAGCGACGAGGACGCCGAGCGGCTGATCGTGATCCGCGAGCGCCTGAACCGCCGCGGGCTTCGCGGCCTGGCGGCGCGTGAGCTGATGCGGATCGGCGCGGCGGCGGTCGAGGATACGGACGAGCCGGTCGCGATTCCGGCCGACAGCGAGATCGACAAGCTGGTCGACGCGCTGATGGAGGGCGACGAGGCGGGCGGCGAGCTGGTCGAGGAGGCGGCCGCCTGATGGCGCGACCGCCGCGAAGGGGGAGGGCCGCGGCATGAGCCGCCGGCGCGGCGAGCTGGCGGCGATGCACGTCCGCAAGGGGCAGCTCGGCCTGGACGACGAGACCTGGCGCGATCTGCTGGAGCGGGTGGCGGGCGCGCGGTCGGCGAAGGCGCTGGACGCGGCCGGCCGCGCCAAGGTGCTCGACGAGCTGCTGCGCCTGGGAGCGAAGCCCTGCCGGGGCCGCAAGCGCCGGCGGACGTCGGACGCGCCGGAGGAGAAGCGGCGGCTGATCGCGAAGATCGAGGCGATGCTGGCCGAAGCCGGCCGGCCGGTCGAGTACGCCGAGGCGATCCTGCGCAAGATGACCCGGCATGAGCATCGGACGCCGCTGGCCTGGGCGTCGCCGCCGCAGTTGCGCGACGTCGTGGCGGCGCTGGTCTACGACCGGAAGCGGCGGTCGCGGCGGGCCGGGGAGGGTGCGTGAGGGTCCAGGGCGAGCTGCGGCGGCTGCTGGGGGAGGAATGCGCCGAGGCGCTGGGCCGGCGCTACGGCGGGACCTATCTGTCGGTGCCGCGCCGGGGCCACCAGGCGGGGACTTCGGTGGCGGCGCTGGCCCGCGCATACGGCATGAGCGAGCGCCAGGTCTGGCGCATCATCCGCGGCTGACTGAAAAAGGCCGTGTTTCGTGTCTCGTGTCTCGTGATTCGTGAAAACCCTGGAACTCGGGCTTGTCTCTTCGAGACTCGCGCCGCGCCCCAAAAGCGGCATCAGCGAGCGCCAGGTCCGGCGCATCATCCGCGGCTGACTGACATTTGTCAGTCTTGGCAGGGGGCAGGCGGCCTGCTTACGTTGTAGGTGATGGCGCCGCGAGCCACTTCAACCAAGCCCGCCGAACGGGACGGGCAAGCGCACCAGACTCCCCTAACCTCAACAGCGGCGTCGATCGAGCTGCCGCCGCCTTCGGAGCTTTTTCCTTCGCAAGGCGGCGGGGCTCCCCAATGGGTCGAGCTGCTGCCGCCCGGCCCGGAGGTAGTGGGCCGCGACGGGCGGAAGTGGAGGCTCGACGACGCCGCGCAGGTGGCGATCTCGAGCTACGACAGCGACCGGGACATCCCCATCGACTACGAGCACTCGACCGAGATCAAGGCTCCGGAAGGCGAGCCGGCTCCGGCGGCGGGCTGGATCAAGCAGCTCCAGGCGCGCGGCGGGGCTCTGTGGGGCGAGGTCGAGTGGACCGACCGCGGCCGGCAGATGGTCGCCGGCAGGGAATACCGCTACCTGTCGCCCGTTTTTTTGCACTCGAAGGATCGGCCGCAGCGGATTCTGAAGCTTTTGTCGGCCGGGCTCACCAACAATCCCAACCTGCGCATGACGGCGCTGAACCGCGAGGAGAACAGCATGGACCAGGAAATTCTGAAGGCGCTCGGGCTGGCCGAGGACGCCAGCGGCGAGCAGGCCGTGGCGGCGATCAACACGCTGAAGACGGAGCGCGACAGCGCGGAGGAAAAAGCGCGCAACAGCGCCCGGCAGCCCAGCCTCGACAAGTTCGCGCCGCGGGCCGATTACGACGCGGCGGTCGAGCGCGCCTCGAACGCCGAGGCGAAGCTGGCCGAGGCCGGGAAACAGGCCCGCGAGCAGGAGATCGAGGCCGAGATCACGAAGGCGCTCGAGGCCGGCAAGATCACGCCGGCGACGGCCGACTACCACCGGGCGCAGTGCAAGGCCGAAGGAGGCCTGGAGCGGTTCAAAGAGTACGTCGAGGCGGCTCCGGAGGTCGCGCGCAACACGAACCTGGGCGGAACGCCGCCGGGCAAGGGAGCGGCCCTGACGGGCGACGCCGCGAAGATCGCGGCGATGTTCGGCCATACGGCGGAGGACCTGAAGGAGTACCGATAGGGCCGGCTGGAAGCCTGCGCCCCGAGAGAGGAGATCGAGAGATATGGCGGCACTGAAAGCGGACAGGAACACCCCGATGCGGGACGGCGAGCTGTTCGGGTTCAAGGTGAAGGCGGCGGCGAAGATCCACGCCGGATCGATCGTGGTCTCGGACGCGGGCTACGCCAAGCCGGGCGCGAAGGCGGAGGGCCTGGTCTACCTGGGCCGGGCCGAGGAGTTCGTGGACAACACGGGCGGGGCGGACGGCGACGTGAGCGTGATGGTGCGCCGCGGCCGGGCGTTCAAGTGGGCCAACGCGGGCGGGAACAATGCGGCCGCGCAGGCCGACGTCGGCAAGCCGGCGTACATCTTCGACGACCAGACGGTGACGGACGTCGATACGGGGGCGTCGAAGATGGGCGGCGCGATCATTCTGGCCGTCGACTCGAACGGCGTCTGGGTCGGATAGGAGAAAGGCCGTGATTCGTGTTTCGTGATTCGTGATTCGTGATGCAAAACCAAAACCAGGAAAAACGAAGCCCGGTGAGACCGCATGAGGCGCGAGGCTCGCAGAGACAAGCCCGAATTCCAGGGTTTTAACGAGACACGAGACACGAGACACGAATCACGGATTTTTTTCGAGACACGAGGTTTTCAACATGCTGATCAACAAGGCTAATCTGGACGAGCTGTTTTTCAATCTCAGGCGGACCTATGACCGCCACTGGGAGGACACCGAGGCGCAATGGCCGACGATCGCCATGCGGGTCGAGTCGGTCTCGGCGCGCAACGAGTACAAGTGGCTCTCGAAGTTCCCGCGCATGCGCGAGTGGATCGGCGAGAAGGCGATCAAGCAGTTCGAGGGGTTCGAGTACACGATCGTCAACAAGGACTGGGAGGCGACGATCTCGGTCGACCGCAACGACATCGAGGACGACAACCTGGGGATTTACGCCCCGCAGGCGCAGATGGCGGGCTACTCGGCGAAGCGCTTCCCCGACGAGATCGTGTTCGACCTGGTCAACAACGGCTTCGCGAACCCGTGCTACGACGGCAAGAAGTTCTTCGCGACCGACCACAAGGCGGGCGGGAAGGCCGTCTCGAACAAGGGGACGAAGGCGCTGGCGGGCGACACGCTCGAGAACGCCAAGGCCTCGTTCGGGACGGCGCGGACGGCGCTGCTCAAGCAGGTCGACGAGGAGGGCCGGCCGCTGGGCGTGAAGCCGAACATCCTGCTGGTGCCGTCGGCGCTCGTCGACACCGCGATGGCGCTGATGACGGCCGAGCGGCTCGAAGACGGCAAGGCCAACATCTACAAGGGCGCCGCGAAGGTCGAGCACTCGCCCTGGCTGACGTCGGACACCGCCTGGTTCCTGCTCGACACGACCAAGCCGGTGAAGCCGTTCATCTACCAGGAGCGCAAGAAGCCGGAGTTCGTGCAGCAGACGGAGATGGAGTCCGACGCGGTGTTCCTGCGCAAGGAGTTCCGCTACGGCGTCGAGTGCCGCGCCAACGGCGGCTACGGCTTCTGGCAGATGGCCTACGGCTCGGACGGGTCGGCGTAGGGACAAGGCCGTGTCTCGTGATTCGTGATTCGTGTTTCGTGACCCCAAAACCAATACAGGCGGTACGGCCCTTGCTGCAAGCCGGCTTGCGTTCAGGCCGCGTCTCGTGATTCGGGAGAACCCGTAAAGGCGGAAATGGCCGTGTTGCTCGAGGCGCATCGCCGGGAAGGGATCGAGTGGCCTACGCGACTCCGGAGCAGGTGAAGGAGCGGCGCGGCGCCGACGCGCTGCTGCTGCTGACCGACCGCGACGGCGACGGGACGGCCGATTTTTCCTCCGACAGCGGCGTGCTCGAGCGGGCGCTCGAGGACGCCTCGGCCGAAATCGACACCTGGCTGGCGGCGAAGTACGACCTGCCGCTGAGCGAGACCCCGGCGGTGCTGACGCGGCTGGCGGCGGACATCGCGGTCTACCGGCTGGCGGTCGGCGCGGACCGCCGGACCGACGAGCACCGCGTGCGCTACGACGACGCGGTGGCGCTGCTGAAGCGGATCGCCAAGGGCGAGGCCTCGCTGGGTCTGGCGTCGCCGGGGGCGCCGAGCCGGGCTTTCGTCTCGTCGCAGCCGCGGCGCTTCACACGAGACAGCATGGCGGGCCTGGCCGGCGGGGCGCCGCGGGAGCGGGACTGAGGCGGAAAAAGCCGTGTTTCGTGATTCGCGTCTCGTGATTCGTGACACCAAAACCAATACAGGCGGTACGGCCGTTGCTCCACGTCAGCTTACGTTCAGGCCGCGTCTCGTAAAACCTCGTGATTCGTGATGCAAAAGCAAAAACCCGAAATGCGTTGAGGGGCCGCTGGGCGGGCGCGGCGTGGAAAGCGGGCCTGGGCATCCACCGCGATGGAGTTAAACGTTTCTAAACGGTGTTTGAACGAAATGAAACGGTCTGCGATGAGCGGGGGAACTGGTTTTTCGAGCTGGGGGCCGCGCGAGGCGGGCCGGCCGGGTCTGCCGGCGCGTCCGTACCTGGGACTGTCGGTTGACGACGAGGCGGATGTCGACAAGATCATCGACGCCTGGGCAAGCCAAGCGCCAGGGTCATGATTGGAGATCTCTCGCCGCCAGGTCAGGGCTCCGCGTCCTTGTGGGCCTCACGGATTGCCCGGCACAGGCGACCAACGGTTGTCGAGGGATTGCCGTATGGCTCACCCCCCTGCTCGCGATGTTTCAACTGCTTTTCCGCAAGCTGTTCGGCATCTCTGACCCGAGTCACCAGTTCGTCGCAATCCAGAGTTTTGGAGCCTTTCTTGTCATAGTCCGGCCGCAAGTTCTGGAGCACTTTTTGCACTTGATGGCGAGTGCTCGGCTTGTTGTAATCCTGCTCGTGCAAGATCAGCCAGAGTTCAAAACAGGGATTGGATCGAGCGACCTTGATGCCGTGTGTTTCGCAAAGCGCCACCGCTTCTTGAAAACGTGGATGTTGGTCACGGTCGAACACCGCCCAGATCTCATCGCGCTCCTCGAACGAATTCATTTTGCGGCGGCTGTTCCGAGCGAGCCCCTCAGACTTGGCGAACGCGACCGCCTTTTCAGAAACGGTGTAGGGCACCCCCACGCCGGGCTCGATACTCACATCGATCTGTTGTATCTGTGTGCTTCCATAGGAGCGTTTGAGCGCATTGAAATAGGCCGGTTCCGTATTCTTGCCCTCGCAAAATAGTGTGAAACGCCGCTTCGGCTCACGGCTTGCACGACGCCGCTTCAGGTCCCGAATGGCCCGGCGGCCAGGTTTACCTCGCTGTCCCATGGGTCAAGATGGGCTCGTCGGAGGGGACCGCGCCGTAACGCCCTTGCAGATACCCTTTCTCGATGTTGTCGCCCTTGCGGGTCCGGATGTCGGTCAACGGATAGAGGACCGTTGCGCCCTCGGCGTCCTTTCGAATGAACCAGAGCTGATCCCGCCGCAGCACAGGCGAGACCATCAAGTTCGTGTCATGGGTCGTCGCGACCAGTTGCGCACCCTTGGGATTGCGCTCTCGCGAGCAGAATAAACGGAGCACCTCCTCGCAGGCATAAGTGTGCAGGCTGGCGTCGAGTTCGTCGATGAACAGCGGCACGCCCTGGTCAATGGCGCGAAATGCAAGACCGAGCACGATCAACAGCCGGCGTGTGCCGGCGCTCTCCCGTTCCAGTTCAAAATAGACTCGCTTGCCGTCGCGGCCCCGGTGGGCAAATTCGATAAATACCTTCTTGTTTTGCATCTCAGCTTCAGGGCTCAGTGAGGTGTCTGCGAGCTTTCTTAGAATTGCAACCATCTCTCGCCCAATCACTTGCTCTTGTTCGGTAAGCTCAGTTTCCCTTCGCCGATAGTCAATGATCCCGGTGCCGACCTTTTCGAGAAAGTTGATCACACGGTCATCTACCTCTTGCTCAGCTAGTTGCGCCGAAGCCATGGCGCCTGGGACGGAGATTTCCCGGAAGCCTTCAATGGAACCGAAGTACTTGTACACTCCTGAGAGTTGCTCGTGGCCGTTCTGCGCGGCTGCTGACAGGAACAAGCTATTGGGTCTTGTCAGGCTGGCAATGATCTGGTTCCGCCCTCTCAGGCTGCGTCCGAAACTGAATTCATTGCCGTCTCGTTCGAACAGGCATCGGCGATGGGCTCTGGGGAAAACATACAGCCATTCGGACACGAATGCAGTGTCGGTTGCTTCAAAGCCGTAGTGATATCTCACACCGTCGATGACGAAGTCAACATCGAAAGACGATGACTTCCGGGAACTGCCGGGATCGAGTCTGAAGGGATGGCGCGGCACCCCTCCGTCCGGTTTGCCTTTGGTGTGAGACCACAAGATCATCGACAGCATGGTCTGCATCGCAGCGACAAGATTGCTCTTGCCCGAAGCATTGGCGCCGTAGATCACGATTGCCGGCACCAGCGATCCGTTCACCGCCGTGCAGTCGATGAGCCCCTCTTGCCGGTCCTTCAACGAAGATGCCACGAACGACAATTCCTGCCGCTCGCGGATCGAAAGATGGTTGGAGACGCCGAAGCGCAGCAGCATGAGGATTCCCTTCTCTTTACTTCCAGCCTACCAAGTTAGAGCCAAACGTGAAAAAATTTAGCATATTCTCGCATTTTGTGCGTTTTTTCGTGCTAGCACGAAACGAGATTGGCCGCTCCTTCGCTCACTCGGCTCGCCCCTTACGTCAGGCAGTGGACCCCAGACAGTGTCACCGCGCAGCACCGGCCTCACCCCGCCTAACCGTCGCTCGCCACTGCGCTTTTTTCCTTCGCCAAGGCCAACGAACGGAAGGAAATTTTCAGCAGAGGAGGAAGACATGGCGATTGAAGCGGTACTGAGAGACATCAATGATGCCCAATAGGCCGCGCTGCGCCTCCTCACGCGGCAGCCGGGCCTGGCGTAGCTGCATGGCCTGGCGGGGCCGCGGCCGGCCAGCTTGTGGGTTGACTGACTGACATTTGTCAGTCTTGGCAGGGGTGGGGCTTTCTGGCTAGCGTGTTGGTGATGGGGCGGCCGGTACTTTCTGAGCATGGGCGGAGCCTGCTGGAGGCGGCCGGGTAGCGGAGCATGCCTGGACCGAGCACGCAGGGGCTGCTGGAGGCGATCGCGGGAGATCTGCGGGCGCGGCTGACGGCGCTCCGGACCTGCGCGGTGCATGACGGGCGCTTCCATGCCGCCGAGATCCAGCGCTGGTCGATGGCCACGCCGGCGGTGCTGGTGGCCTGGCTGGGCACGGCGAAGGCGGAGACGCCGGGGGCCGGGTGGACGGACTGCGATCAGCAGCTTGCGGCGTTCGTGGTGACGCGCGACGCGCCGGAGCTGCCGCGCGGCAAGGCGGCCCGCAACCTGGCGGACTGGCTGCTGCTATACGTCCCGCGGGCGCGCTGGGGATTGAAAGAGATCGGCGCCGCGGAGGATCTGCAGGCGGAAAACCTGTATTCGAGCGAGGTCGACCAGAGCAACCTGGCGATCTGGATGGTGAGCTGGCGGCAGACGCTGCGGCTGGAGGCCGCCGAGGACGGGACGTGCCCGCCGCTGCCGTCGGAGCTGTACGCGGCGGCCCAGGACGATCCTCACGAGAAGATTCATCCGGAGGAAGCCTCGGAATGACGAGCGAGCAACAGGAATTCCGGCTGGTGGAGCTGGCGCGGCGGCTGGCGAACGTGGTGCGGCCGGGGGTAGTGGCCGAGGCCGACTACGCCCTCGCGCGCGCGCGAGTGAAATACGGTGAGGCGAGCGCAGCGGACGGAGGAAACACCGAGGCGGTCACCGACTGGCTGCCGTGGCTGGCCGGCCGGGCTGGGGGCGACATCGAGTGGCGGGCGCCGGAGATCGGCGAGCAGGTCCTCGTACTGGCGCCCTCGGGCGAGCTGGCCAACGGCATCGTGCTCGCCGGGCTGTACTCGCAGGCGCGGCCGGCGCCGGCGGCGTCGTCGGACGTCCACCTGGTGCGCTATCTCGACGGCGCCGAGATCGAGTACGACCGCGGGGCGCACCGGCTGCGGGCGGTGCTGCCCGAAGGCGGGACGGCGGAGATCACAGCCCCGGACGGAGTGACGATCAGCGGCGACGTGACGGTCACGGGCGACGTGACGGTCGACGGCGGGGTGGACGCGTCGGGCGACATCACCGCGGACGGGGACATCGCCGCCGACGGTGAGGTCGAGGACAAACTGGGCACGATGGCCGGGATGCGCACGACCTACAACGGCCACGTGCACGGCGTGCCGCCGGGGGTGGTGACGCCGGTCGTAGCGCCGACCCACCGGATGACGTAGGAGAAAGGCCGTGATTCGTGTTTCGTGTTTCGTGATTCGTGATGCAAAACCAAAAACCGAAAGGCCGTGATTCGTGTTTCGTGACTCGTGTTTCGTGATGCAAAACCAAAATGCCGGGAACTAACGCAGAGACGGGCAAGGAGCTGACGGGCCTGGCGCACCTGCGGCAGTCGGTGCGGGACATCCTGACGACGCCGATCGGGACGCGGGTGATGCGGCGGGACTACGGCTCGCGGCTGATGGAGCTGGTGGACGCGCCGCTGACGCCGGCGACGCTGACGGAGATCTACGCGGCGGCGGCCGAGGCGCTGGGGCGCTGGGAGCCGCGCCTGCGCGTCGAGCGGATCCGGGCTAGCGCAGCGGGCGGAGGAAATAGCGCAGCGGGCGGAGGAAATACGGCGGGGCTGGGGAGCCTGGACAGCGGCATCGCGAAGGGAAAAGTCCTGATCGACCTGGACGGCGTCTACCTGCCCGACGGCGAAAACGTCCGCATCGAGGGGCTGCTGATATGACCGCGGCCATCCCGGAGATCCGCGAGCGCCTCGAAGCCGAGTTCGCGCGCCGGAGCGCAGCGGGCGGAGAAAATTCCGCGAACGGCGGCGGCGGGATGATCCCCCTCTCGGGCGACCGGGCCGACCGCGCCCAGGCGGAGAACAGCGCCCGCCTCGGCGCAAGCCTGGCCTCCAGGACGATCCGCGAACGCATGGCGATCCGGCAGGCCATCGACCGCATCGACGCCGGCTGCTACGGCCTCTGCCTCGGCTGCGGAGCCGAGATCGCCGCGGGCCGCCTCGATGCGATCCCCTGGGCGGCGCTGTGCGTGGACTGCCAGCAGGAGTGGGAGGCGCTCGAAATCGCATGAGCACCCCGACTCCCGCCATCGACCTCTCCCGGCTCCCCGCGCCGGACGTGATCGAGGCTCTCGACTACGAGGCGCTGCTCGAGGCGGCGCTGGCGCGGCTCGGGCCGGACTACGTGGTTTCCGAGGCCGACCCGGCCTACAAGGTGCTCGAGGCAGCGGGGTACCGCGAGCTGCTGCTGCGGCAGCGGGTGAACGACGCGGCGCGCGCGGTGATGCTGCCGACGGCCCGCGGCGCGGACCTCGACAACCTCGCCGCCCTGCTGGGAGTCGAGCGCCAGATCGTCACGCCCGCCGATCCGGACGCGATCCCGCCGGTCGAGGCGGTCTACGAGACGGACGAACGGCTGCGGCAGCGGGCGCAGCTTGCGCCGTCGGCGGTCTCGACGGCGGGTCCGGCGTCGAGCTACCGCTTTCACGCGCTGTCGGCCGCGGCCGAGGTGCTGGACGTGGCGGTGGCAAGCCCTTCGCCGGGCTCGGTCACGGTGACGGTGCTGGCCCGCGAAGGCAACGGCGAGGCGGATGCGGACCTGCTGGCGGCGGTGGAATCGGCGCTGAACGACGAGAGCGTGCGGCCGCTGGGCGACGTCCTCGCCGTCCAGTCGGCGGCGATCGTCGACTACCAGGTGACGGCCGAGCTGACGATCGGCTCGGGGCCCGACGCGGACGCGGTGCTCGCAGCCGCGGTCGAGGCCGTCACGGCCTACGCCGCCGGCGCCCGCCGGATCGGGCGGTCGATCCCGCGCTCGGCGCTGTACGCGGCGCTGCACCGGCCCGGCGTCGAGGCGGTGGACCTCACCGCCCCGGCGGCCGACGTGGCCATCACCGCCGTCCAGGCCGCCCACGCCACCCGGATCCAGGTGACGAAGGCATGAGAAAGGCCGTGATTCGTGTCTCGTGTCTCGTGATTCGTGATGCAAAACCAAAACCAGGAAAAACGAAGCCCGGTGAGACCGCATCAGGCGCGAGTCTCGAAGAGACAAGCCCGAGTTCCAGGGTTTTCACGAGACACGAGACACGAGACACGAGACACGGCTTTTTTTCGTGTCTCGTGATGCAAAACCCAAAGAACAGAAAGGCAAAATCGCATGGCCACCGCTAAGAACACCAACATCGTAAGATCGATCGCCGCTCCCGCGGGAGCCGTCGGCGACGACTGCACGCACGTCAGCCTGTGGGACGCGGCGGCGAACGGCAACCTGCTCGGGACGAAGGCGATCTCGACCGACCCGGACGCCCTGGCGCTGGGAGAAAAACTCGAGTTCGCCGCCGAGGCCCTGGTGATCAACCAGCCGGCCGGCGCGGACGAGACGGCGGCGATGGCCGAGCGGGCCGTGCGCGGCAAGATCGCCGGAGGCGTCTGGGTGCAGTTCCACAGCGGCGCCCCCGGAGCGAACGGGACCGACAACGTCATCTCCGAACTCAACCGCGTGTCGGTCGCCCAGGCCGCCTGGACGGTAGCGCAATAGGAGAAAGGCCGTGACTCGTGTTTCGTGTTTCGTGTTTCGTGATGCAAAGGCAAAAACCGAAAGGCCGTGATTCGTGATTCGTGTTTCGTGTTTCGTGATGCAAAACCAAAACCAGGGACGAGGGGCGACCGGTGGCTCTCGTGGAGCGAGCGAAGCACGAGCGAAGGTTTTTCAAGGTTTTCACGAGACACGAAACACGAATCACGGATTTTCAGGCGCGAGGCTCGCAGAGTCAAGCCCGAGCTCTGAGGTTTTCACGAGACACGAGACACGAAACACGAAACACGGCCTTTCTGGCGCGAGGCTCGCAGAGTCAAGCCCGAGCTCTGAGGTTTTCACGAGACACGAGACACGAAACACGAAACACGGCTTTTTTTCGAGACACGAGACACGAATCACGAGACACGGAATTTAATGCCTCTCGCCCTCACCGATTTCGACCAGACCGGGCACGACCCGGACGCGCTGGCGCTGTTTGTCGCCGCGGCCCCCCCGGACTGGTACGCCGACGCCGATGCCGGCGGGTCGCAGTCGCCCGAGTCCGGCGAGTTGGGCCTGGGCGATGGCGAGACGCTCATCGCCGGTATCCGCTGGATCTCGAACAACCGTGTCGCGCTACTGGACCGCGACAACCCGCAGGCGCTGTCGCTGTCCGGCTGGTTCGGCTCGAGCGGGACCTCGCGCTGGGCGCTCCACATCCAGACCGATGACGGCGAGGTTTCGTCGAACCAGGTCCAGTCCAGCGGCGGCAACGTCGTCCGCATGCAGTTCACCCGTCAGGATGCGTACGCGGTCCTGAATCGCATCGGCTCGGGCGACCGCGTGATCGTGGCCGTGACGCGCCCGACGCTGCCGCTGGCGGCGTCGCCGGCCGGCGTCGGCGGGTCGATCACCGCCGCCCTGGGCAAGCAGACGGCCGGGACGCTGCAGGTGGCCGCGTCACTAACCGGAACCGCCGGGTCGATCACCTCCGCGCTGGGCAAGCAAGCGGCCGGGACGCACCAGGTGGCCGCGAGCCTGGCCGGCGCCGCCGGATCGATCACCGCCGCGCTGGGCAAGCAGGCGGGGGCAACGCTGCCGCTTGCCGTGAGCCTGGCCGGGGCCGCCGGGTCGGTCACCGCCGCCCTGAACAAGCAAGCGGCCGGAACGCTCCAGGTCGCCGCGAGCCTGGCCGGAGCCGCCGGGTCGATCGCCGCCGCCCTGGGCAAGCCGACGCTGCCGCTTGCAGCGTCGCTGGCCGGGGTTGGCGGGTCGATCGCCGCCGCGCTGGGCAAGCGCGCCCCCGAGCAGCCCCGCGCCGTTCTCGTGGCCTCGCAGGCCTCGATCGAGCGGGGCCGCTCGCTCGAGTTGCGCTGGACGGCCTCGGACGCCGTCTCGGTCGAGATCGACCAGGGCATCGGCGCGGTTCCGGCTGCCGGAAATCTCCGCGTGGCCCCCGAGGCCTCGACGACCTGGACGCTGACCGCCTCCGCCTACGGCCTCGAGGCCGTCGCCTCGGTGACCGTCGCGGTCACCCCGCGCGCGCCCTCCGGCGCGGTCTCGCTGCTGCCGGCGAACGCCACGGCGTTCGAGCGGGCGCTCGAGGCCGCCCTGGCGCAAGACGTCGAGATGCCGATCCGGAAGCTGTGGTCGGCGGCGGACTGTCCGCCGGCGTTACTGCCGTACCTGGCGTGGGCGCTGGGGGTCGAGGAGTGGGACCCGGACTGGCCGGCGGCCGTCAAGCGCGCGGCGGTGGCGAACGCCTTCGCGATCCACCGCGAGAAGGGCACCCTGGCGGGGCTCAAGCGGGTGCTCTCGACGGCCGGCGCCGAGTACGAGTACGTCGAGCGGCCCGCCGGCGTCGCGATGACGGCGAAGCTGTCGATCCTCAACTCGAACGCCGTCTACCTGCCGGACATCACCCGCGCCATCGGGCGCGTCAAGCGCGCCTCGCTCGAGCTCGACATCGAGCTGCTGAGCGCCGCCGCGGGGGAGATCCCGATAGCCGGCGGGCTGGGCGCGGCGACCGTAGTCGAGATCGGAGGACTCACCAACCATGCCGCGTGACGAGCCGGCCATGCTCAGCCTGAGTTTCTACCCGGCAGCCGTCCCCGCCGCGAGCGAGGAGGCCGCCTGCCGCGTCTGCGGCTGTGACGAGGCCCACCCTCTCCCCCTGGGAGAGGGCCGGGGTGAGGGTCGCGTAGCGATAGAGACCCAACAAGCCCTCGCCGACCTGATCCAGGCCGCCGCGCGGGTGCTCCTGAGCCAACCCGCAAGCAGCGAGGCTCGCAGAGCCAAGCCCGAGCTCCAGGGTTTGCACGAAACACGAGACACGAATCACGAATCACGGCCTTTAAGCGCCGGAGGTGCCCATGCCGTTTGAGTTGCGGCTGACCGACCTGGGCCGCGCCGCCCTGGCCGACGGTGAAAACCGCGGCACGCAGGCGGTCCGGCTCACCAAGATGGCCATCGGCGACGGCTCGGGGATGGGCGGGTCGGCCGACGACGACCGCACGGCGCTGCGCAACCAGCGCGCCGTGGTCGCCGTGGGCGGCTCGACGATGGTCTCGGGGCGCATCGCGGTGCGCGGCGAGTTCAACCCGTCCGCGGCCTACGGCGTGACCGAGATGGGGCTGCTGGGGCAGGTCGGAACGGACCCGGAATTCCTCGCCGCCTACTGGACCGACGACGGCGAGCGGCTGGCCTCGACGGTCGCCGATACGCGGCTGGTGATCGCCGGCTCGCTCGATATCGCTCCGGCGGCCGCCGAGGTCAGCGTCAACGTCGACGCCTCGGTCTCGCTCGGCGACCCCGCCCTGAGCGCATTGGTGACGGCCCTGGGCGGCCGGATGGACGCGGCCGAGACCGACATCGACGCCCTCGAAGCCCGCCCGCAGGGCCTGCTCCTGTGGAGCGGAACCCAGGCTCAATACGATGCGATCGCGGTGAAGGCGGCGAACACCCTGTACGTCATCACGACATGAGCGATGCCCACACAACATTTCCGGACCGCATCCATCCCGGCGGAATCGGTCCGGCAAATTCGTCTCTGGCCGGCGGGGGCGGAGCAGACCGCCCAGCGGATCCATGTCTGGATCGACAGCGTCGAGCGTCTCGTCTGGCAGGCATCGCGCCTCACGAGCCGGTCGACCCGCTACGCGACCCGCTACACGACCAGCTACCACACGGGCGTTACGACCAGCCACGACACCGACCACTCGACGAGCAGGTCCACGGACTACCTCACGTACTTTGCCACCGATGTGATCACAAGTTGGGATACCCAGGTGCTCACGAGCTGGCTGACGAAGAAATCGACGAGCGAGACGCTCATCATCACCACAACTTGGATGGTCGACGTGAACACCAGCCGGTTGACCAGCATCACGACCGAGTGGCTCACGTATTACACGACCCACGACGAATTCGAAGACCACGATTTGCAGACCTCGCGGGACACCAGCCGGTTGACCAGCATCACGACGAGCTGGCTCACGGACGTGACCACCAGCCGGTTGACCAGCAAGACGTCGAGCCGGCTCACGGATGTGTCTACCGACCAGTTGACGGACCAGACGACGAGCAAGACGACCCGCAAGAAGACCAGCAGATCGACCGCCGGGACGACCAGCTACACGACCGACTACACGACCAGCTACGGCACGGGCGGCCCGCTGACCAGCCACGGCACATCCCGCCAAACATCACGCACGACGACCTATTCCACCAATTAGCCTGCATGTCTCACCACCCGACGGCCGAAGCACGCGATACGACCGCCATGACTTCGTTGCGCTTGCTTGCCGTGCTCGACGTACGGTCAAGTACGCCTGCGCGCGCCAAGCGGCTCGCGCCTCGTCCTGACGGCCCTCTCACGCACTTCGCCTCGCCGCGTGGTGAGACATGCAGGCTAGGCTGCCGCCGATGAGACATCACGTCCCCCCCCAAGCCCGAATGCTGGCGCGGCAGGTGCGCAGCGACCACCGGCTGCCTGACGACGGCCGGCGCGCCCTGGCGAACCTGACGCGGCTCGAGAAGGCCTACCGCAAGGCGATGTCCCCGGACGTGCCCAGCTACGACGTGAGCTGCATCCAGGGCGTGGATTTCGACGAATGGCTGTACACCGAGGGCCTGGGCTGCTTCATCGGCTTCACGCAATCGGTCGAGATCAACGCGCGCCTGTTGCTGGCCGCCGGCGATTGGACCGGCGAACACCGTGTCGATCACGCGGCGGCGATCCGCGCCGGGCTGCGCGACAAGTGGGCGCTGCCCGCGCTGGCGATCGACCGCGGCCTCAAGGTCTTTTTCCCGCCGGGCAACAACATCGGCTGGATCATCAACACCGACCACGTGCTGCGAGCGTTCCGCCTGGACGCCTCCTGGCGCCTCAAGCCCCACCCCATCACCAGCGACGAGGACGTGCACCAGGCCAAGCTGGCCTTCGGCGTGACCCGGATTTGCGACCGCGACACCAGCGGGATGGCGCTGCTGCGGGCGGCCGAAGAGATCGGATATACGACCGCCAGCGAGATGGGCCTCGTCGGGATGGTCCTCGGCAAGCCGGCGACGGATTTCAGCAAATTCGAGTTCGAGTCGCACGGGCGCTATCACGCCCTGTATTACGCGGTCAGGCGTATCGGCAGGCCGGAGGCGCTGCTGAACCGCTGGGTCAACTGCCCGTGGTCCGGCATCGTCCCTCTCGACATGCCCAACGACGAGGCGCTGGAGCGTTTCCGGCAATACAAGGCTCGGACACTCGAGCTGCGCCGCCGGTACGAACCTCTCACGAGCCATGTCCCGCGGCCACCGGCGCCCCAGGGAGGCGGCCCGTGATGCAACGGAAGTCAGTAGTCAATTTTTAGTTTCGAGTTTTCAGAACGAAAACCAGGAGGTTTTTCCCATGTCAAACGGATTTCACCACGGAGTCGAAGTCATCGAAATCGATGCCGGCCGCCGCCCGATCGAGGGCGTCTCGGCGTCGGTCATCGGGTTGCTGGGCACGGCCCTGAAGGGGCCGGTCAAGGACCCGACCCTGATATCGAGCCGCACCGCCGGCGAGGAGGTCTTCGGTCCGGCCGGCGGGACGATCCCGGCGGCGATCGCGGCCATCTTCGAGCAGGCATCGGGGCAGGTCGTCGTCGTCAACGCGCTCGACCCGAGCGTCGACAAGACCTCGGTGGCCGCCGCGGACTACGCACTCGACGGCGACAATCTGCAGCTCCCCGACAAGTACGTGGTCGCCTCGACGGTCGTCGTCAAGAACGACGACGGCTCGACGACCTACACGGTCGACGACGACTACACCGTGGACGCCGAAGCGGGCGTGGTCAGGCGCGTCGACAGCGGCGACATCGACGCCGGCGACACGCTCAAGATCGCCTACGACTACGCCGACGCGGGCCAGGTGACGGACGCCGAGGTGGTCGCGGCGGCGTCGAAGTTCGTCGAGGCCGAGAGCGTGACCGGCTCGAAGCCGCGCATCCTGATCGCGCCGGGCTACACCGAGCACGTGACGCGGGCCACCCCGGACGGGCCGCCCACGGCGGCGGCGGTGACGAGCGGACTGGTCGCCACCGCCGAGCGGCTGCGGGCGGTGATCGTGGCCGACGGCCCCAACACCACCGACGCCGACGCCATCGCCTACCGCAAGCTGCTCTCGAGCCGCCGCGTCTACGTGGTCGATCCGGGCGTCAAGCTCGACAACGGCGCCGGCGGCGCCAGCGACGCGCCGGCCTCGGCGCGGATCGCGGGCCTGATCGTGCGCAACGACCGCGAGCGCGGCTACTGGTCGAGCCCGTCGAACCGCCAGGTCCTGGGGATCTCGGGAGCCTCGCGGGCGATCGACTTCACCCTGGGCGACTCGGCGTCGAGCGCCAACCTGCTCAACGCCGGCGAGGTGGCGACGATCATCCGCTCGCCCCTGGGCGGCTACCGGCTGTGGGGCAACCGCACCACGAGCGCCGACGCCAAGTGGGCGTTCCTGGGGGTCGTGCGCACCGCCGACGTCATCAACGAGAGCCTGCTGCGGGCGCACCTGTGGGCGGTGGACCGCAACCTGACGAAGACCTACGTCGAGGACGTGGTCGAGTCCGTCAACGACTTCCTGCGGCGGCTGGTGGCGCAGGGGGCGATCCTGAGCGGCCGCTGCTGGGCCGACCCCGCGCGCAACACCGCCGCCGAGCGCGAAGCCGGCCGGGTGTACTTCGACTTCGAGTTCGACCCGCCCAGCCCCGCCGAGAGGATCACCTTCCGCTCGCAGCTCGTGTCCGGCTAACCACGATTCACTAACCACTATCCACTGATTTCAAGGAGGGCCGAAAAATGGCCATTGAAAGTGTATTACGAGACATCAATTTGTTCGTGGACGGCCGCGGCTACGCCGGCAAGGTGATGGAGTTCACCCTGCCGAAGCTGACGGTGAAGACCGAGGAGTACCGCGCCGGCGGCATGGACGCGCCGGTCGAGCTCGACATGGGGCTCGAGAAGCTCGAATGCGACTTCTCGCTCGACTCGGTCGACCGCGACGTGTTGCGGCTGTGGGGCCTGGCGCAGGGCGAGCAGCCGGCGCTGACCTTCCGCGGCGCGGTCGAGGACCGCAGCGGGACGACCAAGGCCATCGTCGCCCGCACCCGCGGGCAGATCAAGGAGGTCGACTACGGCTCCTGGAAGCCGGGCGAGAAGGCCACGCTGAAGTTCATGGCGGCGGTCGACTACTACAAGCTCGAGATCGACGGCGAGACGATCCACGAGATCGACATCGAGAACTACACGCGCATCGTCAACGGCGTCGACCAGGTGGCGGCCCGCCGCGCCGCGCTGGGATTGTAGGCAACATTTTCGTCCGCCGAACCTTTCCCTTTGCGACGGCGGGCGATCCAGGCGCGCCGGGGGCTCGCGGGAGACCCCGGCCGCCGAACGAAACACTGACAACTAGCCTGTATTTCTCACCACGTGGCGGGGCGAAGTGCGTGAGAGGTCCGTCAGGACGAGGCGCGAGCCGGGCGGAGGAAAAAGGCGCGAGCCGCTTGGCCTTTAAGGTTTTCACGAATCACGAGACACGAAACACGAATCACGGCCTTTTTTTCGCGTGCTTAGACCGTCGGGTGGTGAGAAATGCAGGCTAGACACTAAGAGGAGACCATGACGAAAATTGAGTTGAAACACCCCATCACCGCTGACGGCCGCGAGGTCGCCGAGCTCACCCTCCGCCGCCCCAAGGTGCGCGACCTCGAACGCATGGACAAGGTGTCCGGAGAGATGGCCAAGGCGGTCACGATGATCGCCGACCTGGCCGAGATCGCCCCCGACCAGGTCCGCGAGCTCGACGCCGAGGACTTCGCCGCGGCCGCGGAGGCGCTCGGCGATTTTTTAGCGGTCGGCCCCCCGACATCCGGCAAGCCGTCGGCGACGTAGCGGTAGTGTTCCACTGGCCGCTGTCGGAGTTGCGCGAGATGGAGATCGGCGAGCTGGTCGACTGGCGCAAGCTGGCGCTCGAACGCGCCAAGGCCATGGCGGGGGCGATGCGAGGATGACGATGAGCGTGCCGGCGAGGAAGCCCTCAGACCGACAAGCAGGACAACGGATCGCCGCATCAACTTGGCTCGAATGTGAACCTTGGCAGCGAAGAAAAAAACTAGCTTTGGGCGGCGCGGGGCTGCTGGGAGAACACCTGGACGATCACGTTCTCGAGACTGTCGAGACGGCCCTCCATCCGCGCCATCCGCTCGCGCAGGTCGCCGATGTCATGGTGGAGGCCCGCGACCTCCCGGCGCAATTCGGTGATGCCGCGCTGGCCGTTCAGGATCAGGCCGCCCAGAGCGACCGCCGATCCGATCACCGCGTAGAACTCGGGGGTCATGCCGTCATGGTATCACGGGGACTGGCATATGTCAGTCTTCGAACTGGGAACTGAATCATGCGAAACATCGATCTGTTCAACGAATACGCGGCCGTCATCCTGGCGCAACCCTGCGAGAGCTTCCCGGTCAAGACGCCCTTCGAGCTGGAGCAGGTGACGGACGCCTTCGTCAAGCTGCGGTCCGACGGCATGGACCCGACCCAGGGGCTGCTGCGCACCCTGGGCGACGCCACCGCGGCGGCGGGCAAGCCCCTGACGCGGGCCGTCGAGGCCATGACCGGCGCGGTGAGCGGTGACAACCGGGGGCTCGCGGACTTCGGCATCGAGGCCCGCGCCGTCGAGGGCGGCAAGATCCGCTACGAGTATGAGGTCGGGGGCGAGACGAAGATCGCCGAGGCGATGGCCGCCGACGGGGCGCAGATCCGGCAGGTGCTCGGCGGCATCCTCGACATCAAGTTCGGCGGGGCGATGGCGGAGGAGTCGAAGACCTTCACGGGGATGTTGGGCAACCTCACGGATCAGTGGGCGCGCTTCCAGAACCTGGTGATGGCGTCGGGGCTGTTCGATTTCCTCAAGGGGCGCCTCGGCGCGCTGCTCGACACGCTCGACCGCATGGCGGCCGACGGGAGCCTGCAGCGGATCGCGGAGCAGGTGGGGACGCGGGCCGTGGCGGCCTTCCGCGCGGCCGAGGAGGCGATCGAACAGCCAGCCTGCCTTTCTCACCACGCGGCGAGGCGAAGTGTGCGAGAGGGCCGTCAGGACGAGGCGCGAGCCGCTTGGCGCGCACAGGCGTACTTGACGGTACGTCGAGCACGGCAAGCAAGCGCAACGAAGTCATGGCGGTCGTATCGCGTGCTTCGACCGTCGGGTGATGAGAAAGTCAGGCTAGGGCCATGGGTGGAGCGGATCGGCGAAGCCCTCTCCTGGGCGGCCGGCAAGCTGGGCGGCTGGCTGCTCTCGGAGCAGCGCGGGATGGAGGCCGGCGCGTTGCTGGAGTGGCGCCGGATGGCGATGGTATGAGTCGCGGTGAAAGGCCCGTGCTAGAGAGGCGGACGGTTTTTGTTGTAGTAATCGAGTTTTTCGGTGAGGTTTTTGAGGTAGTTGTTGAAGCGGCGCAGCAGATCATCAATTTGGAGCTTAAAGATATAGTACAGCACCAGCAGCCAGAAGAGCCAGTTGAACTCCAGCGCAAATCCGATGGTGAAAAAGATCAGCCCCTTGAAGCAAAACTTGACAATCTCACCTATCAGCTCACCAATCACACGGGGATTGTAGCATGGCGGACTTGAACCAGGCGATAGAGAAGTTGAAGGCGCCGCTGAAGAATATCACGGCGGCCACCGAACGATTCCGCGATCGGCTTGGCGCGGCGGGGCGAGCCACCCGCACCCTCACCGAGCGGCAGAGGGATGCCCGCGGGCGGTTCGTGAAGTCGACGGAGGCCATCAAGGAGCAGACCGGGCGGTTGGGGCGTCAGGGAGATGCGGTCCGTAACGTCGTCAGCAAGTCTGGAAGGTCGTTCCGTCTGTCGGGCGAGGTTCTCGGCTGGCTCGGCAGTCTCGCGCACGCCGCCCAGCGCGGGGTCGTCGATTCGGCCGCTTCGTTCGAGCGCTTCCGGACAGCCCTGGAGAAGGTCGAGGGGTCCAGCGGGAAGGCGCGCGCCTCGATGAAGTGGATAGACGACTTCGCCGTCAAGACGCCCTTCGATCTGGACCAGGTCACCGACGCCTTCGTCAAGCTGCGGTCCGACGGCATGGACCCCACCCAGGGGCTGCTGCGCACCCTCGGCGACGCCGCCGCGGCGGCCGGCAAGCCCCTGATGCGGGCCGTCGAAGCCATGACCGGCGCCGTGAGCGGCGACAACCGGGGGCTCGCGGACTTCGGCATCGAGGCCCGCGCCGCCGAGGGCGGCAAGGTCCGCTACGAATATGAGGTCGGCGGCGAGACGAAGATCGCCGAGGCGATGGCCGGCGACGGGGCGCAGATCCGGCAGGTGCTCGGCGGCATCCTCGACATCAAGTTCGGCGGGGCGATGGCGGAGGAGTCGAAGACCTTCACGGGGATGTTGGGCAACCTCACGGATCAGTGGGCGCGCTTCCGGAACCTGGTGATGGCGTCGGGGCTGTTCGATTTCCTCAAGGGGCGCCTTGGCGAAGCCCTCTCCTGGGCGGCCGGCTTGCCCTCGGAGTTGCGCGGGATGGAGGCCGGCGCGTTGCTGGAGTGGCGCCGGATGGCGATGGTATGAGTAACGGTGAAAGGCCCGCGCTACTGGGGCGGGTGGTTATTGAGGCGGTTTTGACGGAGTTTTTCGGTGAGGTTATTGAGGTAATTGTTGATACTGGCCACCGGCGCATCGATGTAGCGCCACAGGGCAAAGAGCAGTACAAAAAACCAGAAACTCCAGGCGAATTCCGTCAATATTCCGATGAAGAGAAAGAACAGGACCAGGAAGATGCCTTTGATGGCGTCTTTGATCAGGTCATACACGTAGGGATTGTAGCATGGCGAACTTGAACCTGACGGGCGTCGAACAGGCGATAGGCAAGCTGTTGGCGCCAATGAAGAAGGCCACGGCGGCCACCGGACGATTCCGTGACCAGCTCGGCGAGACCGAGCGGGCCGCCCGCAATCTCAGCGAGCGCAAGAGCGGTCTGAGCCGGAGGTTCACGGGCGCGACGAGCCGGATCGCCGCTCAGAACCGCGAGCTGCGGGTCTGGGGCGGCGTCACGCGGGGCGCCCTTGGTGGGACCGGAGGGCTGGCGACGGCGGCCCACAAGATAGGATTGGGACTCGTCGGCGTCGGCTACGCCGCCCAGCGCGGGATCGTCGATTCGGCCGTGTCGTTCGAGCGTTTCCGAACGGCCCTGGAGAAGGTCGAGGGGGCCGGCGGGAAGGCGCGCGCCTCGATGGACTGGATCTCGAATTTCGCCGTCAAGACGCCCTTCGAGTTGGAGCAGGTGACCGATGCCTTCGTCAAGCTGCGGTCCGACGGCATGGACCCAACCGATGGGCTGCTGCGCACCCTCGGCGACGCCTCCGCGGCGGCCGGCAAGCCCTTGACGCGAGCCGTCGAGGCCATGACCGGCGCGGTGAGCGGCGACAATCGGGGGCTCGCGGAGTTCGATATCGAGGCCCGCGCCGTCGAGGGCGGCAAGATCCGCTACGAGTATGAGGTCGGGGGCGAGACGAAGATCGCCGAGGCGATGGCCGCCGACGGGGCGCAGATCCGGCAGGTGCTCGGCGGCATCTTCGATATCAAGTTCGGCGGGGCGATGGCGGAGGAGTCGAAGACCTTTATGGGCATGTTGGGCAACCTCGCCGATCAGTGGGCGCGCTTCCGGAACCTGGTGATGGCGTCGGGGCTGTTCGACTGGCTCACAGGCCGGCTGGGGAGGCTGCTCGACACGCTCGACCGCATGGCGGCCAGCGGCGAGCTGCAGCAATGGGCCAAACGGGTCGGGGATGGCCTGATCACGGCGTTCCAGTACGCGGGGGAGATCGGAAGGCAGCTCTGGCCGGTGGTCACGGGGATCGCGGGCGCCATCGGCAAGGCGGCGAACGCCGTGGGGGGCTTCGGGAACCTCCTCTGGATCCTGGGGGGTCTGGGGACCGCCAAGAAACTGTGGACGATGACGGAGAGCATCAGGGGTCTCGGCAGCGAAGCGCTGCAGGCCGCGGGCGGACCGCGCCAACTCACCAAGCGGCTGACCACGTTCACGCTGACGGCGGGCAAGGCGGCCGGCGTCCGAGTACGCCAGCTCTCCAAGCGGCTGACCGCGTTCACGCTGGCGGCGGGCAAGGCGGCCGGCGGCGCGATCAAGAGCTTCGGCGCATCGCTGGCGTCGTTCGCCGCCACGGGCGCGACCGCGGCGATCGCCGGCCTCAAGGGCCTGATCGTCTCGACATGGACCTGGACGGCGGCGCTGCTGGCGAACCCCATCACCTGGGTCGTCGCGGCGGTGGCCGGCGCGGCCGCCCTCATCTACAAGTACTGGGAGCCGCTCTCCGGCTTCTTCATCCGGCTGTGGGGCTCGGTCAGGGTGGGCGCCGTCGCGGCCTGGGAGTGGATCAAGGGGGTCTGGAACACGGCGGCGGAATGGTTCGGGTCGCTGAGTCTGGCCGAGATGGGCAAGGCGCTGCTCGCCACCCTGGGCGAGGGCATCCGGGCGGGCGCGGCCGCGGTCTGGGAGCCGCTGCAGACGGTGCTCGGCAAGGTGCGCGAGATGCTGCCGTTCTCCGACGCCAGGCGCGGGCCGCTGTCGAAGCTGACGGCCTCGGGCGCCTCGATCCTCGACACGATGGGCCTCGGCGTCCTGCGCGCCGGACCGGACGCGTTGCGGCGGCCGCTGGCGCGGACCTTGGGCGCCGCCGCGGCGGGTGGTTTTTCTTCGGAAGCGCTGCGCCTTCCGGCGCCCGCGGCGCTGCCGGGTTTTCCTTCGCGAGCCGCGAGCCCGCCGGGCGGTGCGCCTCTTCCTTCGCAGATCGACAACAGCATCCACATTCAGCAGTTGACCGTTCATCAGCAGCCCGGCGAGGACGCCGTGAAGCTGGCCGAGCGCCTGCTCCGCGAGATCGAATACCGCAGGGAGGTGAACCGCAGAGCGGCGCTGTACGACGAGCTATGAGAGGAGAGTGGAGAGCGGCAAGTGACGATCCACTGACCACGATCCACTGACCACTGACTTATGCCCTCCGAACACATGATGGCGCTGGGCGGTTACCGCTTCGGCGTCTCGACCGCCGCCTACCGCGAGCTCACCCGCGCTGCGGAGTACCGCTGGGCGGCGCAGGAGCGGCTCGGCCGGCTGCCCGCGCGGCAGTACCTGGGGCCGGGCTCCGAGCTAAGCGGTGTCATCCACCCGCTCATCTTGCCAAAAGCGGCTGCTTTCGCAGCGGGCGGGGCGGGCTGGGACAGTTGGACCGCATGCGCGCCGAAGCCGCCCGCGGCGAGCCGTTGGACCTGAGCACCGGCGACGGAAGCATCATGGGCAAGTGGGTCATCACGCGCATCGAGGAGACCCGCCGCGTGCTGGACGCCGACGGCGCGCCCCGCCGCATCGAGTTCCGCCTCCAGCTCGCAAGATACGGCGAGGACCGGAACCGCAGCCTCGCCCAGACCGTCTTCGGAGGGGGTTGAGGCTAGCCCTCGGTTGGTACTATAAACATGGGCCAAGCCACTGGAACGAACAGCGTTATGAGAACAATGTTTTTTTTCGCAATACCAACTTTCTTTTCCGGATGCGCCCGCCTGCTCGATCTTGGCGGCGTTTACGATCTCTACAACGAGAGTCAGGACGAGAGCGTGGCCGATGCCCGTGCGCTCTATAGCGACTTCAGAATGGTTGGACAGGATCTTCAGCAAGCGACGGAACTCTTTGGCACAGCCCACCATGGCGAGCTAATCCCTCAACGACTCTTGCCGGCTCTTCAGCAGAGAGATGCTGAGGTGGGGCAAACGAGTTTCATTCGAGGTTTAACACCCTGTCGCAGAAGGTAGACCAAGTAGACCGGAAGTTAAACAATTTGAACCGGAAGCTTGATCGCATACAAGAAGCTGAGAGGAGGATTCCGTGAGGGACCCACATAACGCATGACGATCTACCGCCTGTTCAACGAGGACGCCGCTCCTTCGCTACATTGAGTGCAGACGGTGTGGTGCAACATCGCATGGCCGCGACCGGGAGGCGGCATGAGTGAGAGGAACGGATGGCAACCTGCCGTAGCAGGGAGGGGGAAGGTTTTGGAGACTACGCAGTACGATATTTCGATCAGGCTTCAGGTCTGGTCTCGCAGGGACGGTCGAGAATGGTTGGCATGGTGCCCTGCAATTGATGTCATGTCTCAGGCGCGAACCAAGGGAAAAGCCTTGGAGTCGCTCCGAGAGGCCGTCGAGCTATGGTTCGAGTCCTGTCTCGCTCGGGGCGTTCTCGATAAAGCTCTTCAGGAGTGCGGCTTCTTGAAGGTCGGTATGGAAGAGGTCGGAGTGGAAACCGATAGCACTTGCGAACAAGTGTCGATCAGAAAGACCCGAACAAGACCGCACCCCGTCTCATTACCTGCCAGACCGTTTTCCCTGTCCCATTTCAAGGGTGCGGATCTCATTGACGGGACCATCCCGATCCCGGCCTACATCGCCGCCAGCAAGATGAGAGATGTAGCTTTTGCACGCGGTTAAGTGGAAGGATCTTGTCAAGGTCTGCGAGGGTGTTGGCTGCCAGTACGATCGTCAGAGAGGCGACCACTACATCATGGTCCGTAAGGGGCTGGGTAGGCCTGTCGTTATTCCCATGAAGAGCAACCTCAAAGAGGACATCGTGTTGGGAATCCTAAGGACGATTGGTCTCAGCAAGGCCGAGTTTCTGAAACGCCTTCACAACAAACATTGAGCCCCATCCCCGCGTGGTGCTCCGCAGAGGCGCGCCCACTGCGGCATGAGTGAGAGGAACGCATGACGACCTACCGAACCAGCGAGGGAGACATCATCGACGCCGTCTGCCGGCGCCATTACGGCCGCGAGGCGGGGGCCGTCGAAGCCGTCCTGGAGGCCAATCCGGGGCTGGCCGACCTCGGCCCCGCGCCGCCCGCCGGCACGCTGGTCGAGCTGCCCGACCTGCCCCGCCCGCTCGAGACCATCGAGACCGTGAAGCTCTGGGACTGAATTTTCACTGGCAACCGGCAACGAAAAACTGACAATGACTCCCGCCTACCGCATCGTGGTCGATGGACATCAGGACGTGACCGCGGCGATCCGCGAGCGCCTGCTGAGCCTGCGCGTCAGCGACGACGAGGGTTACCAGTCCGATACGGTCGAGATCCGCCTCGACGACCGCGGCGGGACGGTCGAGCTGCCTCGCCGGGGCGCCGAGCTAACGGTCGAGCTGGGCTACGACCAGGCGCCGGAGTCCGAACGGCGGAACGGCCTGAAGCCGGGCCGGGTTCCGATGGGGCGCTACACCGTCGACGAGGTCGAGCTCTCCGGGCCTCCCGCCACGCTCGCCATCCGCGCCAAGGCCGCCGACATGCGCGCCGCCCTGAAGCAGCGCCGGACCCGCTCGTGGCAAAGTGTTCTGCTCGGCGATCTGATCAAGACCATCGGGCGCGAGTACGGCCTGGATGCGCGCGTGGCCGATGAGCTGGCGAAGATCGTCCTGCCGCACGTCGATCAGACCGACGAGTCGGACCTGCACCTGCTGACCCGCCTGGGGGAACGCTACGACGCCGCGGCCAGGCCGGCCAACGGACGGCTGGTGTTCGCGCGGCGCGGCGCGGCGCTGAGCGCCGCGTCCGGGCCCCTCGCCGCGGTCCGGATCGCCCGCGAGCAGGCCGGCGATTACCGCGTCACGCTGGCCGACCGGCCCGAGTATCGCTCGGTCCGGGCGTACTGGTACGACACGGCCGCGGGACGGCGGATGGAAGTGACGGCCGGGGATGGCGAGCCGGTCTACGTCCTGCGCGACGACCATGCCGGCGAGGCGGCCGCCCGCGCGGCCGCGAAGGCCCGCCTCGACATTCTCGGCCGCGGCTCGGCAACCCTCAGCCTCAGCCTCGAGCCGGGCGTGCCCGCCGTCAGCGCCGAAAGCCCGCTCACCCTGAGCGGCTTCCGCAGCGGCGTCGACGGGCTCTGGATCGCCGCCCGCGTCAGCCACGAGATCGACAACAGCGGCTACTCCACCCGTGTCGAGGCCAAGACACCGGCAGCCTGACGCACGCGGGATTTTTCCACAGGTCTTCCCATTGCTCTCTTCAGCCCTTGAGTTCGTTGAGCACCCTCATCCCGAGAACGGTGACGACAGCGGCATACAGCGCGGCGCCGGCGGCTGCCGACGATGGAGTTCAGGTAACCGCCAATCGCGGGGATGTTGTTCAGCACTCCCGAACCTGCGGCAGCGCCGACGGCGATAGCGGCGGCCGACTGCTACAAGCTCGAAATCGACGGCGAGACCATCCACGAGATCGACGTCGAGAACTGCACGCGCATCAAAAAGCCGTGATTCGTGTTTCGTGTTTCGTGTTTCGTGAAAACCCTGGAATTCGGGCTTGTCTCTGCGAGACTCGCGCCTGAAAGGCCGTGATTCGTGTAAACCTCGTCAACGGCGTCGACCAGGTGGCGGCGAGAAGGGCGGCGCCGGGGCTGTAAAAGGCAGTGGCTCGCGGCAAGCGATGAGCGGCCGGCCGCTGACCGCGATCCACTCATCACGATCCGCTGGGCGGCTGACTGACATTCGCCAGTCCTGGCAGGGGGTAGAGCAGCGGTCGATCAACCGGCGCCGTAGGCGTCCCGGACGATCTGGCGCAACCGTTCGGGGGTGATGGCGCGGCCGGCCTTGTTTTCCCTGGCGGCCCTGGCGGCCGGCTCCTCGGCGGCCTGGCGCTTGAGCCGGCGCTCGCGGCGGGCGTTGATCCCGCTCGACTGCTCCAGCCGCTGCGCCATCAGGCAGATCCTGTTGGCGGCATTCACGATGCCGGCCAGCGATTTCTTGTCGAGAGCGCCCTGCTGGAGGCGTGGGGTCAGGTCGAAGGCCACGGTGCGCAGCATCTCGATGACGAGGTGGGCGAGCTTCCCGCCGGGCGCCGACCCGAACCTGGCGACCCAGGCCTCGGCAATCTCCCGCGACTGGCGCATCTTTTCGCCGACACGCGTCATCCGCGCGGCGTAGCGGTTGAGCGCCGTCTGGCTGATGCGCTGCGGCAGCCCCGACTCCTCGAGCATGGCGTTCGCGCGCCGGGTTGCCTCGGCCTGGGTGATGGTCCGATCGCGGAGCCATTCTTCGAGGGCTTCGCGGACCTCCTGCGGCAGCTTGTCAATGGTGCTTACGGGGTGCATCGCCTTCCGTCCGCCGGTGGGCGCCGGGCCATGCCCGGCCGGTCGCGCCCGGCCTTGCTCTCCCTGGCGGCCGTGGCGGCCGGCTCCTCGGCGGGCGTTGATCTCGCCGGCGCGCTGCTGGCGCCGCGCCATCAGATCACCCCTCGCGCGAAACCGCCGGTCACCCGCGCGGGCCGGGCGCCGCGGTCGTCGCAGTGCCCCAGCCGCCGCTCACGCGTCGTCATCCCATAACCCTGTTTGCGCACCGGACGGTAGTCGAAGACCTCGACCGGCGTGTCGGCGGCATGGATGCCCAGGGCGGCGGCCCAGGCGCGGTCGGCGTGGCTTTCGCCGCTGCCGTGCACGTCGAAGCGGACATTCCCGGCCGGCGTGGTGACGCGCCGCAGCGAGTGGAGGTCGGCGCGGATCGCCGCGTCCGCCGGGATGCGCAGCCGGCGGTCCTCGGCGCGTTGCTTGAGCAGCGCCGCCAGGTGCTGCTTCGCCGGTGCGGTGAACAGCACGCCCTCGACACGGTACTCGCCGTAGCGCCGCTTCGCCTCCTCGGTCGGGGCCTCGCCCATGCCGGTCTGGTCCATCGCGATCCGGACGGGCCGGTAGCGCTCGACGAGCTCGTCCAGATGGGCGGCCTGCTCGGCGAAGGAAGCGCGGCGCAGGGTTCGCACCTCGCGGGACCAGAGCACGTCGCCGACCCGCTCCCAGACCCAGGCGACCCACAGGTCCTTGCGGGCGGCGATATCGTTGCCGATGTACGTTGCGCCGCCGGAGAGCTTCTCGGGATCGCCGGCCTGGTGGTGCTCGATCGAGGCCAGCAGGTCGTACGGCAGCCAGGCCAGCGCCTCGTCGAGCCACTCGAGCTCGAACTCCTGCGCCCAGGCGTCGGGATCGTTGAGGCCGCGCTTGAGCTCATCGACATCGCGCGGCAACCCCTCGGCGACGGCCTGGCGGATGTTGACGACGTGACGCGACCAGGGGGACTGCGGGTCGCGGTCCGTCATCAGCTCGTGGAACTTGTTGCCCTTGCCGTTGGGGGTGGAGATCACCCGCAGCTTCTTGTTGCCGCTGGACATCACCGGGAACACGGCTCCCCAGATCTTGCGCGAGTTGATGTGGAAGGCGAACTCGTCGAGCAGCACGTTGGACGAGAAGCCGCGGGCGGTGTCGGGGTTCGCCGGCAGCGCCGTGACGCGTGAACCTCCGGGCAGGGTGACTTCGACGCCGCTCACCCTGGTCTTGCCGTCGTCCATAAGCTGCTCGAAGTGGCGCATTTCGAACGCCGTTCGAAGCGCCCGTAAATGCAGGTTGAGGCCGGCTTCCATGGCCTCTTTCGCCTGCCGCTCGCCGCGCGACAGGATCACCCAGCGGGTCGGCCGTCTCGTCGCCTCGGCCTCTACGCAGTCCTTTGCGATTTCCAGCGTGCAGGTGAACGTCTTGCCGCTCTGGCGCGAGAACATGCCGGCCTTGAAGCGGCTCTTGTCGTCCAGCCAGCGCTGCTGGTAGGGGTAGAGCAGATGCTCAGGAAACTCCATAGATGTCGCGGATGACCTGGCGTATCTGCTCGAGCTTGACGGCGCCGCCGGGGTCCTGCTTTTTCGCGGCCTTGGCGGCCGCCTCCTTGGCGGCCTCGCGCTTGATGCGGCGCTCGCGGCGATCGATCATGTCACTCGACTCCTCGAGCCGCCGCGCCATCAGGCTGATACTGGTCGCGGCCTGGACGATGCCGGCCAGCGATTCGTCGTCGAGATCGCCCTCCTGGAGGTGGGTGGTCAGGTCGAAGGCCAGGGTGCGCAGCATCTCGATGAGCAGGTGGCCGAGCTTCCCGTCGGGCGCCGACCCGATCTTGTCGATCCAGGCTTCGGCAACCTCCCGCGACTGGCGCAGTTTCTCGGCGGCGCGCCTCATCCGCAGGTCGTAGCGGTAGAGCGAGTTGCGGCTGAGGCGCAGCGTCGACCCCAGCTCCTGGAGCCGGTCGTTGGCGCGCCGGGTTGCCTCGGACAGGGAGATGGACGGATCGCGGAGCCACTCGTCGAGGGCCTCGCGGACCTCCGGCGGGAGCCTCTCAACGGTGCTTACGGGGTGGGGCATCGCCTTCAAAAGCCGTGATTCGTGTTTCGAAAAAAAGCCGTGATTCGTGTTTCGAAAAAAAGCCGTGATTCGTGTTTCGAAAAAAAGCCGTGATTCGTGTCTCGTGATTCGTGTTTCGTGAAAACCCTGGAATTCGGGCTTGTCTCTGCGAGACTCGCGCCTGAAAGGCCGTGATTCGTGTAAACCTCAAGGGCCGTGTTTTGTGTCTCGTGAAAACCTCAGCCTGTCGGGCGCGGCCGCGCGACGCCGGGGACCCGCGCGCGGCCCAGGGCGACATCGGCGCCGCGGGCGGTGATCCGGGCCAGGTGCAACAAGCCGCAGACGTCCTCGACGACGATCAGCCCCTGCTCGGCGAGCCAGGCCAGCTCGCCGCGCAGACGGTCGCCGCTCACGCCGTGCCCCACTTGCTCCAACGCGCCCTGCAGCACGAGCTCGTTATGGGCGTAGCCGTAATCCACCTGCAATAGCTGGAGGATCGCCAGCCTGAGGTGCTCGGCCTCGATTTCGCGGCCTTCGTGGTGTTCCCTGGCGTGCGGCCGGCGCGGCAGGTCGTGTGTCGACTCCATGCAGCCAGACTAACCAGGGGGCGGGCCGGTTGCCAAGACTGACAAATGTCAGTCTTGGCAGGGGGGCGGCGGCCTCCGTAGGGTGTAGGTGATGACGCCGCGAGCCACTACCGACGAGCTTAACCTGCATTTCTCACCACGCGACGGTCGAAGCACGCGGAAAAGGCCGTGATTCGTGTTTCGTGTCTCGAAAAAAAGCCGTGATTCGTGTTTCGTGTCTCGTGATTCGTGCAAACCCTGGAGATCGGGCTTGGCTCTGCGAGCCTCGCGCCTGAAAGGCCGTGATTCGTGATTCGTGTCTCGTGATTCGTGAAAACCATGGGAGGGGGTCTGGCTTGCTCCAGAAGAAATGTCTGAGGGCCAGTGAACCGGTAAGGCCGTGTTTCGTGACCCGAGGGGTGAAGGAGGCGATTTGGCAAGTACGCCTGTGCGCGCCAAGCGGCACGCGCCTTTTTCCTCCGCCCGGCTTGCGCCTTTTTCCTCCGCCCGGCTTGCGCCTCGTCCTGACGGCCCTCTCACGCACTTCGCCTCGCCTCGTGGTGAGACATGCAGGTTAACCAGGAGGGCGCGGAGGAGATGGGCGTCGAAGAGATACTGACGGCGCTGGAGCAGCAGGTCTACAACGCCACGCCCGCGGCGCGCGGCCGCCGCAATGAGGAGCTGCGCCGGGCGCGCCGGGCGGGGGCTTCGTTGGCGGCGCTGGCGCGCGAATACGGCATCAGCAAGCGCCAGGTCGGGCGCATCATCCAAGGAGAACACCCATGAGCACAACACAAACGCAGACAGCGGGCCCGAAACCGTTCGGGACGGTGCTGACGGAATCGGTCAGCGAAGTCCAGGCGGCGCTGACGTCGCTGAAAACCGCTGAAGGCCAGGCGACCGCGGCGGCCGAGCAGGTGACGGCGGCCGAGGGCGCCCTGGCGGCGGCGCGCTCCGGCAAGACGTCGGCGGAGACGGCCAAGGACACCGCGAAGTCGGCCGCAAAAACCGCGCTGACCAGCCTGAGCGACGCCGTCATCGGTTTCCGCGACTCGCTATAGAGAGGCGGTCACGCAAGTTTCGTCCGCCGATTCATGGTCGGCGGGCGATCCAGGCGGCCGGGAATCTTGCGGGAGTCCCCGGCGGCCTGGATCAACGAAGTTTCAAGAAGTTTTCACTGACCACTGACCACTGAGGAGAAACGGAAAGCATGTCGAATATCACACTGGAAGAAATTCGCACCGAGCTGGCGGGGTTCGTGCAGGACACCGTCGATGCCCTCGGTTACGCGACCTATGGAAGCGACTACAAGGGCAAATGGGCGGCGGGAGATTATGACGTCGAAACGGTGGTCAGCCACAGCCTCCGGTTCTACTCCAGCCTCGCGGCCCGAACGGCAACCGATACGACCGATCCCTCGCTGGACACGGCTGCGTGGAAGCTGCTCGGCTCGGCCGCCACGATCCGGGGGATCAGCCAGGACAACGTCGACGCCTTGGGCCACTCGACCTATGGAAGCCTGTACAAGGGGCTTTGGGCGGCGGGAGTCCATGCCGCCGGAGAGTACCGAAGCTCCGGCGGGCGGTACTATCGGTGCAAGACGGACCGGACCGCGAGCGACACCGACAGCCCGCCCATGGACGAGGCCGGATGGGAAGTGGTCGGCTCGTCGTTCGTGGTGCAGGGCGACATCGAGACGGCGAAGCAGGAGAACATCGACACCGCCGCCGACCTCGTGTTCGGCAGCTCGTACCGGGGCAAGTGGGAACGCGCCAGCTACGATCCCGGCGACGTGGTCTACGACGAGGCGGGCAAGGGCTTCTACGAGTGCGACATCGCCCGCACCCAGAGGAACAGGAACCCTCCGTCGGTCAACACCTCGCACTGGAGCCGCGTCGATCCCCTGAACAAGGTCGTCAAGGACTCGAAGGGATTGGCAAGAACCAGGAGCCAGGTATTTACCGAAAGCGGCAACTGGGTCAAGCCCAGAAATGTTGATTCCGTTCGCGTGAAGTTGGTTGGCGGAGGCGGAGGCGGCGGCGGGGCTGGTGGAGTCTTTGCGTCGTACAACAATCATGCAACCAGCGGCGGCGGCGGCGGCGGAGCAAGCGGAGAACTCATCGTCGACGAAGTTCTTGTGACTGGAGATGTAGAAGTCACGATTGGCGAAGGTGGTGAAGGTGGAGCCGGTGGTGTTGGGAATCAAAATGGATTTCAAGGCGGCAATGGCGGGGACACATCTTTCGGCACGCATCTGACGGCGAAGGGGGGATCACGGGGGAACAATACTGCCGGCGGCAGTTCCAACCAGCTTTCATACGGTGGCTCGGCAGGTCATGGAGCAGGGCAGAACAACCTGTTTGGTATTGGAAGCGTCTCGGGCGGACACGGTGGCGGCGGTGTATCGTCCAGCAGTAGCGGTCACAGTGTAGCCACCCCCGTAGCAGGTGTATCGCATGGCTTGGGAATCCACACGGAAGGTGGTTCCGCTGGGATCGGGGCGCGTTCAGGACGAAGAGGCGGTGGTGGTGGCGGCGGTGGCGCTGCCGGCATCAGAGGGAACGGCGGCGACGGCGGGAACGGAATCATCAACAACGAGGGCAATGGTCGAGACGGGGAAAGCGCAGAACCCAATTCCGGTGCTGGTGGCGGCGGAGGTGGCGGCGCGTATGATTCCGCTCCGAGAACTGGCGTTGGCACATCAAGGAACGGCGGTAGCGGCGGAAGAGGCGGTTCTGGATACGCCGTCGTGTACTGGACGGAGTGAACGATGAGAAAACCATTTGCCAACGACGACGAAGACGCCTTTGGCGACGACGACGTATTCAAGACCTGAGGCAAAAATGACACTTGAGAAGCGGGGGCGCTACACCTACATCGCCATCGGCTCGGAGAAGATCAAGTGCGCCTCCGCCAAGGCGGGGAAGCAGCTTGTCAAGGCGCTCAGCGGGTGGACCCCGCGGGCGCCGCTGACTGCTGCCGCGCAGGCCCCCGCCATCGTCAAGGCCGCCCCGGAGATCGAGCAGGTGGCGCGCTACCTCGTGCGCGGGTTCCACGACTGGGACGCGGAACGCAACTGGCCCCCCAAGCATCACTACCTGGAGCCGGGAGTCCGCACCCTGCACGACTACATTCATGCGCAGACCGGCAAGGCCGTGACCGAGCTCGACCCGCAATGGGAGACCGAGGCCGCGCACCTGAGATTCACGCCGAATCCCGATTTCCCGATCCGCCGCGGCATCACCGTCAAGCTGGACGGCCTGCGGGACGATTGGGAAGACGACTTCCGGCGCGCTCTGGACCTGTGGGCGAAGTTCGGCCTGACCTTCATCGAGGTCAACCACTGGCAGCCGGACTACGGCCGCATGAACTACCTGCCCGACATCATCGCGGATGACGAGAGGGCCGGCTCGTACCTGTTCTCGAACTTCTCCACCGCGATCGACGGGGTCGGGCAGCGTTACGTCGATGGCGCGCCCGTGGTCCACACGTCGCTGCGCAAGATCAACATCCACAAGCGGACCCGGGAGCGCAGCCTGCTGCGGCACTGCCTCCACGAGCTGGGCCACGCGCTCGGCCTGGGGCACCCCGGCCCGTATCCGCAGTGCGAGATCGACCCTGCCGGCATCGGCGCGCCGTCGAACTGCAATCACATGGGGCACGTCGGGATGCGGAAGGCCCCGGACCCGAGGATCTTCAAGCGCGACCACACCGACTACACGGTGATGTCCTACTTCGGGCAGGGAGAGAAACTCGGCGAGGCCGACAAGCTCGCCATCGAGATGATCTACGGCTGAGGAGCAACCATGAACGAATCACTGGAAGACCGAATCGCCAAGACGGCGGACAAGGTCGCAGCGGCTTTTCGCAAGCGCCACATGGCCGACGACCTGCCGCCGGCGAAGTCCGGGCTCGAACGGCTCAGCAGCCCCTACGCCAATCAGCACGCCGGCCACGTGGCCGCCAGGGAGTTGATCGCTCTGCTGGAGGACTGGCGCCGGAGGCGGCCGCAGCGGTAGCCCCCGGGAGCGCCAGTTCCAAGGTTTTTACGAATCACGATACACGAGACACGAGGTTTTCATGACGACGATCAAGCTGAAACACCCAGTCAAGGCAGACGGGGCCGAGGTTGCGGAGGTGACGATGCGGGCGCCGAAGGTGCGGGACATGATCGCCGCCGACAAGGGCGGCGGGAGTGACGCCGAGCGGGAGCTGCGGATGTTCGCCAATCTGTGCGAGATCACGCCGCGGATCATCGAGGAGCTGCACCTGGTCGACTACAAGGCGATGCAGGGAGCCTATCTTGATTTTTTGTCCTGAGCGCCGGCGACGCCCGCCGGGCGGTGCTGACGCTGGCGTCGCACACGGGCTGGAGCCTGGGCGAGCTGCTGGAGCTGGACGGTGAGGAGTTGAACGAATGGCTGCGGGCGGTACGGGTTTTGAGGTCTCGAAAGTGAGCGGCTATTCCTGCTGCTCGCGGTGGTCCCGCAGCTCGTCGAGGATCTCGCGCTCAT